>NZ_DJTF01000209.1:0-41308 GCF_002438125.1 Pseudomonas sp. UBA6315 | reverse complement strand
AGACGATGAACGACAGGAAGGCGATCGCGCCGGTGGCGTAGACCATCGAGGTGTAGCCGAACAGCGGCTTGCGCGAGAACGCCGGGATGATCGAGCTGACCGCGCCGAAGGCCGGCAGGATCATGATGTACACCTCGGGGTGGCCGAAGAACCAGAACACGTGCTGGAACAGTACCGGGTCGCCGCCGCCGGCGGCGCTGAAGAAGCTGGTGCCGAAGTGGATGTCCATCAGCATCATGGTCACCACCCCGGCCAGCACCGGCATCACCGCAATCAGCAGAAACGCGGTGATCAGCCAGGTCCAGACGAACAGCGGCATTTTCATCAAGGTCATGCCGGGCGCGCGCAGGTTGAGGATGGTGGCGATCACGTTGATCGCGCCCATGATCGAGCTGATGCCCATCAGGTGGATGGCGAAGATGAAGAAGGTCACGCTGGCCGGGGCGTAGGTGGTCGACAGCGGGGCGTAGAAGGTCCAGCCGAAGTTCGGCCCGCCGCCGGGGCTGAACAGGGTCGAGACCAGCAGCAGGAACGCCGCCGGCAGCAGCCAGAAGCTGAAGTTGTTCATGCGTGGCAGGGCCATGTCCGGCGCCCCGATCATCAGCGGGATCATCCAGTTGGCCAGGCCGACGAAGGCCGGCATCACCGCGCCGAACACCATGATCAGGCCGTGCATGGTGGTCATCTGGTTGAAGAACGCCGGCTCCACGATCTGCAGCCCGGGCTGGAACAGCTCGGCGCGGATGACCATGGCGAACGAGCCGCCGAGCAGGAACATCATGAAGCTGAACCACAGGTACATCGTGCCGATGTCCTTGTGGTTGGTGGTCAGCACCCAGCGCATCAGGCCCTTGGCGGGGCCGTGCGCGTGGTCATGGCCGTGGGCGTGGTCGTCGATCACTGCACTCATGTCCTGTCTCCTGCAATCCACTGACTGCGGCGAATGGCCCGGCTCATTTCGCTTCTGCCTGCTTGAGCGCCAGCACGTCCTTCGGCGTGACCATGTCACCCTTGTTGTTGCCCCAGGCGTTGCGCTCGTAAGTGACCACGGCGGCAATGTCGACTTCCGAGAGCTGCTTGCCGAACGCCGCCATGGCCGTGCCCGGGCGGCCATGGAAGACCACGCTCAGGTGTTCTTCCTTCGGCCCGGTGGCCACCTTCGAGCCCTTGAGCGCCGGGAACATCGGCGGCAGGCCCTGGCCTTCGGCCTGGTGACAGGCCACGCAGGTGGTGTGGTAGATCTTGTCGCCACGCTCGACCAGCTCCTGCAGCGTCCATTCCTTGCTGGTCAGCTCCTTGAGCTTGGCCGCCTCGGCCTTGCGCTCGCCGAGCCAGGTGTCGTAGTCGGCCTTGGACTTGACCTCGACCACCACCGGCATGAAGCCATGGTCCTTGCCGCACAGCTCGGTGCACTGGCCGCGGTAGATGCCGGGCTTTTCGATGCGCGCCCAGGCTTCGTTGACGAAGCCTGGGATGGCGTCACGCTTGACCGCGAACGCCGGGACCCACCAGGAATGGATCACGTCGGCGGCGGTCACCAGAAAGCGCACCTTGGCGCCGACCGGCAGCACCAGCGGCTGGTCGACCTCGAGCAGGTAGTGCTCGTCCTTGGGGGCCTTGTTGTGGATCTGCTCGGTGGGGGTGGCCAGGTTGCTGAAGAACTCCACATCCTGGCCCAGGTATTTGTAGTGCCACTTCCACTGGTAGCCGGTGACCTGGATGTCGATGTCCGACTCGCTGGCGTCGTAGATGTCGATCAGGGTCTTGGTGGCGGGGATGGCCATGGCCACCAGAATCAGGAACGGGACAACGGTCCAGAGGATTTCCACCCAGGTATGCTCGTGGAAATGCGCCGCCTGCTGGCCGGTGGAACGCCGGTGCAGGACCATCGACCAGAACATCGCGCCGAACACCACGATGCCGATGATCACGCAGATCCAGAAGATGGTCATGTGCAGGTCGAACACGGCGTTGGAGACTTCCGTCGCCCCTGGCGCCATGTTCACGGTCCAGGCGGCGTTGGCCTGACCGAAAACCGACCACAACAGAAGGCCCATCCAGACATGTGGATGTCGCATCATTGCGGGTTCCCCTTTTAATTCTTGTTGTCCCGAAGGCATGGCCTGCGGCAAGCGGGAACGGCGGTCAAGACTGCCTGGCTTCGACGACCGAGCCCCTGCGAAAGCAGACGGGCCTCATCAACGAATCACGTTCAACCCGAGTATAGACACCGACCAATGGCACGCAACGCGAGGGGAGTAATGAACTGCACGAAATCGTGAAATGGCACGCAACGCGCGTGCTAGAGAGGGTCTGGCATAATGGTGGCACTTGGTTATACCCAACAGCGCACACGTTTGCGAGATTTATAACAAATGAGTCTTAGGTATTCGGTATACCGAGCTAATTTAGTGTCTTCCGTTTGAAACGTCTTGTCCCTGGAGTTGTCATGAACATCGCTGCTGTACGCGAGCAGATTAGCCAAGCCCACGATCACGAAGGCCGAACCGGCCAACTGAAAGAGCGTCTCGAGCTGCAACTGCCCCACCTGCACCCCTCGATTCAACTGCCTGAGCAGGACGCCCAGGGTACTTTGGCGCGCTTCGTCAGCGCTTACATCGACCAGGTTCCAGAACTGCTCGAGGCCGCCCACGAGGTAGCCCGCGAGGCTGGCATCGAGTCGCAGATCAAGCCGGTGCTGAAAATTGCCGAGGCTTATTTCCTGCAGCCGCCGAGCATGATGCAGGGCCATGTGGGCCTGGATTGCCTGCTGGATGAAGCCTACCTCGCCCATCGCCTGGTGGAGGAGGTGAACGACCTGTACATCCGCCACTTCCAGCAGCCGCTGATCCCCTTCGATACCACCCTGGCCAACCTGATCGCTCACCAGCTGATCGGCGAGACCTTCGCCAACCAGCTCGATGAGGTGGTGCACCATTCGGTGGACGAGATGCTCGATGACGAGAGTTTCGCCGCCGAGTCGGTGGAGGCCTACCGCGAGGCCCTGTGCAGCCCGCAAACCGGCGCAGCCTGGAAGCGCTGGCCGTGCCTGTCGCGCCAGCTCGGCGTGGAGCTGGGCCAACCCGCCTGACCGCTTCCCCGCCGCTCGCCTGCGGGCGGCGGGGCGCCGCGCGGTAATAGCACTTTCGAATCAGTGGCCAATAGTGGCAAAATGCCTCATACCCTGATTCGAGGCATGGATGCTGACGTCTTCGCGCTTTTCCTTGCGCCAAATGCTGTTCGGCCTTTCGCTGATACTGATCGCACTGCTCGACCCGATCGGCCTGGCCAGCTCCACCGATGAGGCTTCATCGCGCTGGCTGAACCGCTTGCTGGCGAACTGGTACGCCGATGCGGGGCAGCGCCAGGTCGTGGTGGTGCTGATCGACGACGAGTACCTGCAGCAGAACGACACCTTCTGGCCGCTGCCCTATGCCGAGCAGAGCCGGCTGTTCAAACGCCTGCTGGCCTACCAGCCCGGGGCAGTGTTCATCGACCTGCTCTACAGCCACGACCATTCCCAGGCCACCCCCGGCCAGGCGCCGCGCGTGCAGAGCCAGGCCCTGGCCAACGTCTTCGAACGCTACTGGCAGCAGGGCATCCCGCTGATCGTGGCGAATACCGGCGTCGAGCGCGGGGCCCAGGGCGGGGTCAACACGTTGCCCAGCCTGGCCCAGGTCAGCACGCCGGCGCTGGTCAGCTGGAGCGGGTTCGGCAGCCAGTATCCGCTTGCCGTCAACACCGACCTGGGCGCCATGGAAACACCGGCGCTGGTGATGTACCGCCAGTACTGCCACTTGCATGGCTGCCCCGAGCTGCCCGCCGACGCCCAGGCGGCAGCCCTTCGCCCGCCCATGGCCGTGCAGTGGGGCGTGCACCAGTCGCCGCTGCAGGCGCAGGTGTCGGACATCAGCGACTGCAAGGTGCCTGGCCTGCTCGATCAACTGCTGCAGGCGTTGTTCTGGAAACTGGGGAGCAACGCCCAGGCCAACTGTGCCTACAACCTGACCCTCAATGCCCGCGACCTCGAGGTGACCGATCCCGATGAGCAAGCCCTACTCAGGCAACTGCTGCAGGGCAAGCAGGTGCTGGTCGGCGCGCGCATCGCCGGTACCGGCGACGTCACCCAATCGCCCCTGCACGGCAAGGTGCCGGGGGTGTACCTGCATGCCATGGCGCTGGACAACCTGATCAACTGGGGCATGGGCTACTACCGCGCCACACCCAGCCTGCCCGGCAGCGTTTCGGTGGATGTCCTGGACGTCATCGAACTGGCCTTGCTGGGCCTGCTCACCTACCTCAAAGGCACGCTCGATGCGCCCCTGCTGGCCGGCAACGGCCGGCACGCCCGTCTGCGGCTCCGGCCACTGACCGCCTGGGCCCTGGTCGTCGTGCTGCTCGGCAGCCTGAGCGCCGGCCTGTGGCTCAACAACTTCACCCCCGCCAACGTGCTCGGCCTGTTACTGCTGTCGATGACGCTGTTCAGCCAGCGCATCCAGGCCGCGATCGAAAGCGATGTGCCCGGCCGTTCGATTTTCTCCAGCCAAGGAACCCAGCGATGAGCAAGACCTTCCTATTCCTGTTTTCCCTGTTGTTCAGCCACAGCCTGCTCGCCGCCGGCCCCATGGTCGATGCCTTCCTCCAGGACCCGGTGCCGGTGCTCGATGACCAGGGCAAGTCGCTGCGCGACATCGCCCGCGCCAGCCTGCCCAAGCAGGCGCTGCCGGTGCTGCAGTACAACAAGGAGCTGGACCTGGTGCAGGTCGACCTGGGGAGTGAGAAGGTCTGGCTGGACCCAATGACCGTGCGCGTCAACCCGCCGCTGAACGTGGTCAAGCTGCCCTGCCAGAAACTCTCCAGCAGCCTTGCCGAAGATCACCAGAACAACTCCACCATCGGTTTCGGCGCCGGGTGCGCCAAATGAAGGGCATCAAGCGCATCGCCGCTGTGCTTGGCGCCGCCACCCTGGCCCAGCTGGCCGGCTGCCAGACGCTCAATGGCGCCAATGATGCCTTCCAGAACCTGGTCGGCCCCTCGACCCAGTCGCGCCTGCAGGGCCGCTACCTGGACCAGCCCGAAGTCCACCAGTACTACCGCCTGGACCCACAGCATGCCGGCCAGCTGCGCCTGAGCTTCGATGGCCGCACATTGCCTGCAGACGAAATCCGCCAGCAGAACCTGGTGCAGATCCCCGAGCTTCAGGCCTACCTGCAGCGCATCGTCGTGCGCCTGGCCAAGGGCTGGCCGGGCGAAGCGCCGGCGTTGCAGGTGCGTATCGTCGACAGCTACGCCTTCGGCCCCTCGGCAGACCCTTACGGCAACGTGTTCGTGCCATTGGGCATGCTCGACAACGTCGAGAGCGAGGACGAGATCGCCGCCATGCTCGGCCACGAGATGAGCCATGTGCTGCTGCGCCATCACGACCGCCTGGCGGCGTTCCAGCAGCAAAAAGAGCTGGTGACCAACATCGCCAGCACCGTGGTGATCGCCGCCGTGGTCAAGAACACCGGCAGAAACAGCGCCACCGGCCAGTTTTTCAGCAAAGACCCGCAAGCCACGCAGAAGACCATCGGCAACACCGTGCTCTATACCGCGCTGGCCAACAGCTTCTCCGACAACGTCTGGAGCACGGCCTGGGGCCGTACCCAGGAAGACCAGGCCGACCTCTTGGGCGCCGACCTGATGGTGCGGGCCGGCTATGCGCCGCGCGCCTCCAGTGTCAGCCTGCAGCGGCTGAACGACTTCCAGGGCAAGCAGAAGCCGCTTTTGAGCAGCTTCCTGCAAGAACGCCAGCTGGCCGTGACCGAGTCGCTCAAGCAGTTCGACATCAACCGCACCACCCGCGAGATCCAGACCTTGCTCAACCAGGGCGTGGGTACCGCCCTGGCCTCCACGGGCCAGTACTTCAACCGCTCGCACATGTCGCCCGTGCAGCGCGACGAGGAGCTGCGCCAGTACCTGCAACGCGAGTACAAGCAGCAGTCACGGGCACGCGTGGACCGCCGCAGCTGGCCGCAGGTGCGCGACAGCGCCGCCGTGCAGCGCGCGTTGCAGGGCTACCGGGACGCCTATGCGGCCACCACTGCGCTCGATCAGAAAAAGCTCCCGGAGGCCTCGACCTTCGTCACCCGCGCCCTGGCCTCGCCGGTTGCTGACCAGCCAGGCATCCGCCGCGCCGCCTTCAGCCTGCACATGGCCCAGGGCAAGAGCCGCGAGGCGCTGGCCGATCTGCAATCGATCCGCGACTGGACCCTGGCCAGCCCCTCGATCTACGACCTGATGATTGGCCACCACCTGCGCAACGGCGACCCGCAAGCTGCGCTGGCGATGATCGACAAGGCCGAGCGCACCCTGGGTTCGGAGGAGCTGTTCATCACCGAAAAGCTCATGGCCAACCGGCAGCTCAAGGCCGGCAACGAGGTGCAGGAGGTACTGCGCAAGTGCGAGCAGTACCCAAGCCGCAAGGAAGGCTGCCGCAAGCTGGTGCCGAAATCGGCGTGATGCCGGTCAGTGCTGAGGGACGGCGCGCAAGCGCCCCTCGACCCTGCGCTTGAGGCCCCGTGGCTCGATGATCAGGCGCGAGCCACAGTGGCGCTGGGTGCGCGCCCAGTCTTCCAGCAGCTCCATCACCGAGTGGTCGATGTAGCGCAGGTGAGTCATCGGCACATGCAGCTGGGTGCCCGCCGGTACGCTTTCCAGTACCTGCGTCAGCGCCGGCACCTTGAGGAAGGTGGCCGCTCCGCCCAAGCGCAGCTCCATGTGCCCCGGCTGCTCCAGGGCCACCAGGCTGATCTTCAGCCGCGCCGCTTTGAAGGCCAGTTTCAGCAAGGTCAGCCCGAAGCCCACCAGCACACCGGTGAGCAGGTCGGTGAAGATGATCGCCAGCGCCGTTGCCGCGTAGGTGAACATCGGCATCCGCCCGTAGCGGCCCAGCCCGCGCAAGGCCTTCACATCCACCAGCTTGATGCCCGTGTACACCAGCACACCGGCCAGGCTGGCCACCGGAATCTGCTGCAGCACGCTGCTGAGCACCACCACGAACGCCAGCAGCCACAAGCCATGCAGGATCGCCGAAGCGCGGGTCTGGGCGCCGGCCTGGACATTCGCCGAGCTGCGCACGATCACCCCGGTCATCGGCAGGGCACCCAGCACCCCGCAGAGCATGTTGCCGATGCCCTGGGCCGACAGCTCGCGGTCGAAGTCCGAACGCTGGCCGCTGTGCATGCGGTCTACCGCTGCGGCCGAGAGCAGCGTCTCGGCACTGGCGATGAAGGCCAGCGCGAAGGCCGCCACCAGCAAGGTGGGGTCGGCGAGTTTGAGCAGGTCGCCAGGGCGCAGCCAGTCGATGGCTTGCGACAAGTCGGCTGGCACCTGCACGCGGTTGACCGGCAGCGCCAGCCACAGGCTGACCGCCGTCATCGTCGCCACCCCCAGCAAGGCGCCGGGGATGAAGCGCAGCTTCTGCGGGCGCAAGCGCTCCCAGCCCCACATCAGGGCGATGGTGCCCAGGCCCAGCGCGCCGGCTTGCCAGCCCGCGCCTGCGCTTTCGATCGGCAGGGCATCGGCGACGGTCGCCGGAAACGCCAGCAGGTTCTGCAGGCCCGAGGGCTGCGGCGTGGTGTCGAACATCACATGCACCTGTGACAGCACGATCAGCACGCCAATGCCGGCCAGCATGCCGTACACCACCGCCGGCGCCGTGACGCGGAACCAGCAACCCAGGCGCAGGCGCCCGGCCAGCAATTGCAACAGCCCGGCCAGCAGCAGGATCGGCCCGAGCATGGCCATGCCATGCTGGCGCACCAGCTCGAACACCAGCACGGCCAGGCCCGCCGCGGGGCCGCTGACCTGCAGCGGCGAGCCGGCCAGAAAGCCCACCACGATGCCACCGATGATGCCGGTGATCAGGCCCTTGGCCGGCGGCATGCCCGAGGCGATGGCAATGCCCATGCACAACGGCAGGGCCACCAGAAATACCACCACCGAGGCCAGCAACTCACGCGGCAGGGCCGCTTTCAACTGTGTCATGTTCACTGTGTTTCTCCTTTCTCAATCGCACGGCCATTCCTCTGGCCGTGGGCACGTTGGCCCCTGACGAACGCGCAGGCGCGGGCCGCCAGCGGGCTTGCCGGCAGGGCAGTCAGGGAATTCAAGGCAGCCGAAGGCCGCGCCACACCCTAGCGGGTGCAGCCGGCTATCAAGGTTCTAGCGTTGGATGGGTCGCTTAGTAGCGGCCTCTCGGCGTGGCGCAGGGTACCGGTTCGCCGGCAGCCAGGGGCAGGAAGCTGTCGCTGAGGGCGTCGTAGGCTTCGATCTTGCTGGTCTCGATGTCGTACACCCAGCCGTGGATGTACAGCTCGCCCGCCGCCAGGCGCGATGCCACGGACGGGTGGGTGCGCAGGTGGTGCAGCTGGGCGATGACGTTTTCCTTGGTCAGCACCTGCATGGTTTCGTGCTCGCTGCCGCAGGAGCAGTTGTTCTCGACCACGGTGCGCGCCACTTCGGCATGCCGCAGCCAGGCGGAAACGGTCGGCATCTTGGCCAGCGACTGCGGGTTGAGTACCGCGCGCATGGCGCCACAGTCGGAGTGGCCGCAGATGATGATGTGGTGAACCTTCAGCGCCGAGACGGCGTATTCGATGGCGCTGGAAACACCGCCGTTCATCTGGCCATAGGGCGGTACCACGTTACCGACGTTACGGGTCACGAACAGGTCGCCTGGCGAGCTCTGGGTAATCAGCTCGGGGACGATGCGCGAGTCGGCACAGGTGATGAACATGGCGCGCGGGGTTTGCGCGGTGGCGAGCTTCTTGAACAGCTCTTGTTGCTCGGGAAAGACGTCATGGTGAAAACGCAGGAAGCCGTCGACGATGTGCTTCAGGGCGGCATCGGCGCTTTCCGCCGGAGCCTGCGGAATGACCTTGGATGGGTCCTTGACGGGCATGATTCATCCTCTTGACGGTGTTGTGGTAAATCCAGTTTACCGGTGAAAGATTCTGGCTATGCAGGGTTTTAGATGACACGCACGAGCCATAGATCACAGTCTTCGTGGACTGGTTTCCTACGCTAGCGGGGAAAACTTAACTGAAACTTAATTCGAAGGCTCTAGAACAGGCGTTCCAGAAGGAAAAGGCGGGAGCTGAATAATAGCAAAAAAGCATCAGCTGCCAAGACCCTCGAATGGAATTATGTGCTTGGATTAGCCAGGCTGAGGATCAGAACAGCGCCATCTGCCCACCCGGCGGGCAGAATGCCGAGCAGTCCAGCGCCTGCGCCTCGCGCCCGGCGAATTCCAGCCGCCGCATGGCCTTGGCAAAGCGTTGCGCCAGCAGTTCGGCGAACACACCTTCCCCGCGCATCCGCGAGCCGAACCGGCTGTCGTAAAGCTCGCCACCGCGGCTCTGCCGGATGAGGCTGAGCACATGGGCTGCACGCTGGGGGTAGTGGTCCTGCAGCCATTGCTCGAACAGCGGCGCCACCTCCAGCGGCAGGCGTAGCATCATGTAGGCCGCACTCTGCGCGCCAGCCTCCTTGGCGGCTTCGAGCAGGCGTTCCAGTTCGCTGTCGTTGATCATCGGAATCATCGGCGAGCACAGCACCCCCACCGGCACCCCCGCCTCGCGCAGCACCCGAATCGCCCGCAGCCTGGCCTTGGGCGATGCCGCGCGCGGTTCGAGCACGCGCTTGAGGTCGTCATCCAGGGTGGTCAGGCTGATCATCACCCGCGCCAGGCGCTGGCGGGCCATCTCGGCCAGCAGGTCGAGGTCGCGCAGCACCAGCGAGCCCTTGGTGACGATGGTTACCGGATGGCGAAAGCGCAGCAGCACCTCCAGCAGGCGCCGGCTCAGTTGCTGCTCGCGCTCGATCGGCTGGTAAGGGTCGGTGTTGGCGCCCAGGTTGATCGGCGCGCAGACGTAGCCGGGCTTGCTCAACTGTTGCGCGAGCACCTCGGCGGCGTTGGTCTTGGCGATCAGCTTGGTTTCGAAGTCCAGCCCCGGGGAAAGGTCCCAATAGGCATGGGAAGGGCGGGCGTAGCAGTAGATGCAGCCATGCTCGCAGCCCCGATAGGGGTTGATCGAGCGGTCGAAGGGCAGGTCGGGCGAGGTATTGCGGGCGATGATGGTCTTGGCGGTTTCGATGCGCACCTCGGTGCCCTGGGTGAAGGGCACTTCCTGGTACCAGCCGTCATCCTCCACCACCGAATGGCTCGGGGCGAAGCGGTTGTGCGGGTTGTGTGCCGTGCCACGGCCTTTCTGCGGTGCTGGAGGCATCATTGCTCACCCCGATACTGTACCTATATACAGTATCGCGGCGAGCAGGATTGTTCCAGCGCCTCTGGTCAGCCCGGCAGCTTTCAGTCGGCCGGTTTCTTCAGCTTCGGATTAGGGAAGAACTGCACCGTCTGCACCTTGGCGGGGGCGGCCTTGGGCGCGAGGTGGTTGACCCGGGTACCCAGCTCCTTGGGTACCGACAGGCCCTGTTCGTTGAGGGTGTCGGTGAAGCCGCAGGCCACGCATTCGCGGTGCGGCACACCGTCCTCGTTCCACATCATCAGCTTGTCCGGCTCGCTGCATGCCGGGCATACGGCCCCGGCGATGAAGCGCTTCTTGGTCTTGTTCACGACTACCTCGCTCATGCCGCCGCGTCCTCGCTCAGGCCGCTGTGGCGCAACAGTGCATCGATGGAAGGCTCGCGGCCACGGAAGTCGACGAACAGCACCATCGGCTCGCGCGAACCACCACGGGCCAGGATCGCCTCGCGGAAGGCGCGGCCGGTTTCAGCGTTGAGCACACCTTCTTCCTCGAAGCGCGAGAAGGCATCGGCCGACAGCACTTCGGCCCACTTGTAGCTGTAGTAGCCCGCGGCGTAACCGCCGGCGAAGATGTGCGCAAAGCTGTTGGGGAAGCGGTTGTACGCCGGTGGGCGCATGACCGACACCTCGTCGCGCACCCCTTCGAGCACCTGCAGCACGCTGCGCCCGTCGCCGTGGCTGGCGTGCAGCTCGAAGTCGAACAGCGAGAACTCCAGCTGGCGCACCATCATCATGCCCGACTGGAAGTTCTTCGCCGCCAGCATCTTGTCCAGCAGGTCCTGGGGCAGGGCGGCGCCAGTCTCGTAGTGGCCGGAAATCAGCGCCAGGCCTTGCGGCTCCCAGCACCAGTTTTCCATGAACTGGCTCGGCAGCTCGACGGCATCCCAGGCCACGCCGTTGATGCCGGAAACGCCGGCATGCTCGATGCGGGTGAGCAGGTGGTGCAGGCCGTGGCCGAACTCGTGGAACAGGGTGGTGACTTCGTCGTGGGTCAGCAGCGCAGGCTTGCCGGGCGCGGCCGGGGTGAAGTTGCACACCAGGTTGGCCACCGGGCTCTGCAGCGCGCCTTCGGCGGTGCGGCGGCGGTCGCGGGCGCCGTCCATCCAGGCGCCGCCACGCTTGTTGGCGCGGGCATAGAGGTCGAAGAAGAAGCGCCCGACATGCTGGCCGTTTTCCTTGATCTCGAACAGGCGCACGTCCGGGTGCCAGCTGTCGAAGCCCTTGAGTTCGGCGATTTCGATGCCGTACAGGCGCTGGACGATGCTGAACAGGCCAGACAACACCTTGTCGATCGGGAAGTAGGCGCGCAGGGCTTCCTGCGACACGCTGTAGCGCTGCTCGCGCAGTTTTTCGCCAAAGTAGCCGGCATCCCAGCTGGCCAGCTCGGCGCAGCCTTGCTCGGCGGCATAGGCCTTGAGCTGCGCCAGGTCCTGGGCGGCAAAGGGCTTGGAACGCTTGGCCAGGTCACGCAGGAAGCTCAGCACCTGGTCGCTGGACTCGGCCATCTTGGTGGCCAGGCTCAGTTCGGCGTAGTTCGGGTAGCCCAGCAGCTCGGCCAGCTCCTGGCGCAGGTCGAGGATCTCGCGCATCACCGGGCCATTGTCGAACTGGCCGGCATTCGGGCCCTGGTCGGAGGCGCGGGTGCAGTAGGCGGCGTACAGCTCTTCACGCAGGGCGCGGTCGCTGGCGTAGGTCATCACCGCGTAGTAGCTGGGGAACTCCAGGGTGATCAGCCAGCCGTCGAGGCCCTTGGCCTGGGCAGCGGCGGCCATCTGCGCCTTGGCCGAATCGGTCAGGCCGGCGAGGGCGGCTTCGTCGGTGACGTGCTTGCTCCAGGCCTGGGTGGCGTCGAGCAGCTGGTTGGAGAAGCGGCTGCCCAGTTCGCTGAGCTTGCTCTGCACTTCGGCATAGCGCTGCTGCTTGTCGGCCGGCAGGTCGATACCCGACAGGCGGAAGTCACGCAGGGCATGCTCGAGAATGGTCTTCTGCGCCACGTCGAAGCCTTTGGCCTCGGGGCTGTTCACCAACGCCTGGTAGGCGTCGAACAGTGCGCGGTTCTGGCCAAGCTCGGTGGAGTAGGCGCTCAACGCCGGCAGGCACGACTCATAGGCCTCGCGCAGCTCGGGGCTGTTGCACACCGCATTGAGGTGGCTGACCGGGCTCCAGGCTGCGCCCAGGCGGTCGTTGAGTTCGTCCATGGCCAGCACCAGGCCGGCCCAGGTGGGCTGCTGGCCTTGCTTTTCGAGGATCTGGGCAATGGCCTTGCGGTTATCGGCCAGGATCTGTTCGATGGCCGGCAGCACGTGTTCGGCACGGATCGCCGAGAAGGGCGGCAGATCATAGGATTGCAGAAGCGGGTTGTTGGCACTCACGGTTTGGATACCTTGGCAGAAGAAACACTTCACCATCTTAATTACAATCGACGCCGACCGCAGCAGGCAGCCTGCCTATCGGCACAGATGAGAGACGCTATCATGGCCATCCGACGCTTCCAGCAACACACTCCGAAAGTTGCACCACGGGCCTTCGTCGACCGTTCGGCGGTGGTGCTGGGCGATGTTGAAATCGGCGAGGACAGCTCGGTGTGGCCGCTGACGGTAATCCGCGGCGACATGCACCGCATCCGCATTGGCGCGCGCACCAGCGTGCAGGACGGCAGCGTTCTGCACATCACCCATGCCGGGCCGTTCAACCCCGACGGCTTCCCGTTGATCATCGGCGACGAGGTGACCATCGGTCACAAAGTCATGCTGCATGGCTGTACCCTGGGCAGCCGCATCCTGGTGGGCATGGGCAGCACCATCATGGACGGCGCCATCGTCGAGGACGAGGTGATCATCGGTGCCGGCAGCCTGGTGCCGCCGGGCAAGCGCCTGGAAAGCGGCTACCTGTACGTGGGCAGCCCGGTGAAACAGGCCAGGGCGCTGACCGACAAGGAACGGGCGTTTTTCCCCTACAGCGCCAGCAACTACGTGAAGCTCAAGGACCAGCACCTGGCCGAAGGCTACGACCAACCTGAATGACTTGAGTGGACCCTCAGACATGCACCAGCAGAACATCCTATTCGACCTCGACGGCACCCTGACCGACCCGCGCCTGGGCATCACCCGCTCGATCCAGTACGCCTTGGCCAAGCTGGGCATTGACGAGCCGGACCTGACGCGCCTCGAGCACTTCATCGGCCCACCCCTGCTGCAGGCGTTCATGCAGTACTACAGCTTCGACGAAGCCAAGGCGTGGGACGCGGTGAACTTCTATCGGGAACGTTTCCGCGTTACCGGCCTGTACGAGAACCTGGTGTTCGACGGCGTGCCCGAGCTGCTGCAGGCGCTCAATGGCCAGGGCCGCACCCTGTACATCGCCACTTCCAAGCCTTGGGAGTTCGCCCGCGAAATCGCCCGGCACTTTGCCTTCGACCATCACTTCAAGGTGATCTACGGCAGCGAGCTGGACGGTACGCGCACCAACAAGGTCGAGCTGATTCGTCACCTGCTCGACGAAGAAGGGCTGGACCCGGCGCAGACGCTGATGATCGGTGACCGCAAGCACGACCTGATCGGCGCGCGCAGCAATGGGCTGCAGGCGGTGGCGGTGGGGTACGGGTTTGGTAGCGAGGAAGAACTAAGGGCCGAGGAACCGGCCTTCCACTTTGCCACCGTGGCAGATATGCACCAGGCCTTCATCAAGGGTTGAGTCCATTGGGGCTGCTTTGCAGCCCCAAAATCTCACTGCCTCCCCACCAATCGCATCAACGCCGCCTTGCGTTCCTCAGCCGGCAACCGCCCCAACGCCTCAACCCGCTGATAGAACCGCGCCCAATCCCCGCCAACCTCGCCAAACAGCGCCGCAAACGCCGGCACCCACTGGTCATACAGCCCGAACGGCAACAGCTTGGCATTGCTCATGGGCCCATACATCCAGGCGTCATAGGGCTTGTCTCCAGCCCACTGTTCGTCACGCACCTGCCGGTACTCACGCCGTAACCGCTCGAATTCCGCCCGCTTGGCCGCACGCTTGTGCGCGTCATCCAGCGGCCCGGCATAAATCGCCTGCAGCCGATCACGGCTCGCCAACACCAGGCCAATGAACTGGTCCTGCTGCCCTGGCAGCTGGCTCTCGCTGGCCGCAAGCCCACGCGCTGCGCGCCATTGCCGCGTGCCCTCCTGCTCGACGAAGGTGGCGAACGACTCGTTGAACGCCGTGTCGTCCTGCAGGTAGAAGCGCTGGTGCGCCAGCTCATGGAAGATCAACGTAGCCAGGCGTTCGTCGCCCCAGCCCAGCATCGTCGACAAGATCGGGTCATCGAACCAGCCAAGCGTCGAGTACGCCTCGACACCGCCCACATACACATCCATGCCGTCCTCACGCATCAAGGCCGCAGCGCCTCGGGCCGCGCCCTTCTGGTAATAGCCGCGGTAGGCGACGCAGCCGGCAACCGGGAAGCAGTGAGTCACAGGTTGCAGGGACAGCTCGGGCGTGGCGAACACGTTCCACACCACGTAGGGGCGGCCCAGGTCGGCATACACCCGGTAACTGCGGTTATCCGGCAGTTTCAGGTGCTCGCTGGCGAACACCCTGGCCTGTTCGGCGTGCTGCAGACGGGCGCGCAACTGCGCGCTGCTGGCCGGGTCGTCAATCACCTGCTGCACCGGTTGGCGTGCACGCAACAGCTGCCACTGCCCCTCGGCCAGCTGGCCGTAATAGCCCAGGGTGCTGCAACCGCCCAGCAGAAAAGCGCCCAGCACGGGAACCAAAGCGCTGAAAACACGGTCGAGTGGCCCAGGGCCTGAGCGCTTCAAAAGAAAAAACCACACCATCTTGGGCTGTCCAGATCGCTCACGGCCGATGCGCTCCAAGACTATCCGCCACGGGGGAGTTTCGCCATGCGTGCATTGTTCGTCGCCGGTTCACTGTTGCTGGTCTCGGCCTGTTCGACCCTGCCCGACCCAGACCCGAACCAGGCCTGGATCGACCTGACCCCGCACGACAACACCTCGCTGCACGCAGTGCAGGTGGACGAACGCGACTGGGCCGACAACCGCTATTTCGAAGTGCAGCCCGGCAGCCACGAACTGACCGTGCGCTACCAGTTCCCGGTCACCCCGAGCAATATCGGCCCAGTCGACGAGCCCCTGTGGCGCGACTGCCAGCTCAACCTGACCTTCAAGGACTTCAACGCCGGCCAGCGCTACGAGCTGCAAGCGGGCAGCATCGGCTTCCGCCCGTGGGTCAAGCTGTATGACCAGCAGCAGAAACTGCTCGGCCAGGGCATGCCGGCAGGCTGCCAACGCACCTGAATGGCGCAAACGGCGCTATGCTTTTAGCTTGTGTGTTGCAAGTGGAGTTTCACCATGCGCCAGCCCATGATGCTGATCGCCCTCAGTGCACTGGGGGCTTGCGCCAGCCCCTTGCCCCCCGTTGACCCCAAGCAAGCCTGGGTCGACCTCTACACCATGACACCCGGCCGCGTGATAATGGCCGACCGCCTCGACGGCAAGCGCCTGGAAGACGGGCGCTACTTCCAGGTGACGCCTGGCAAGCACGAATTGGTGGTGCGTTTCGATTATGAAATCTACGCCGGCGGCATGCTGACCTCGCCCAAAGACCGCACCTGCTACCTGACGGTACGTTTCGACGACTTCAAGGCCGGCGAGCGCTATCGCCTGGAGGCCCGCGCCCCGGTGATGGAGCCGCAGGTGCTGCTGTACGACGCCAGCCGCAAGGTCCTGGTCAACGAGCCCAGCGACGTGTTCTGCATCCCATGAAGAAAGGGCCGCCAGGCGGCCCCCTCAGCTACCGGTCATTTTTCTGGTAGATGATCTTCTTGGTGCCGGCATCGCAGCTGCCAACGACCATGTTCTGGTCCTTGACGTCGCTGTTGGGCACGATCTCCAAGGTGTATGACGGCACGCCCTGGGCCTGGATCTTGGCTTCGATCTCGGCCTTCAGTTCCTCGCACGGTTTGACCGCCGCCAGTGCAGATGTGGCCAGCAGGGATGCCAGCACGGCGATTGCTACGCGAATCATGGAACGGCTCCTGGAAGGGCAGCATTGGCTGCCGACACCTTTTAGACTACAGGAAACCGCCCCCGTTGCGCCGCTCAGCCCACCAGCGTGGCGTCCAGGCTGATCTTGGCATTGAGCACCTTGGAGACCGGGCACCCGGCCTTGGCCTTGTTGGCGATTTCCACAAACTGCGCCTCGCTCGCCCCCGGCACCTTGGCCTTGAGAATCAGGTGCACGGCGGTGATGGCAAAGCCATCGGGCTGCTTGTCGAGGGTGACCTCGGCAATGGTGTCGATCCGCTCAGGGGTCAGCCCGGCCTCGCCGAGCATCATCGACAGCGCCATCGAGAAACAGCCGGCATGGGCTGCGCCGATCAGTTCCTCCGGGTTGGTCCCGGGCGAGCCCTCGAACCGCGTGTTGAACCCATAGGGGTTCTGCTTGAGCGCGCCACTCTCCGTCGAGAGCAGGCCCTTGCCATCCTTAAGGCCACCTTGCCAGATCGCCGATGCTGTCTTTTTCATGCTGCCTCCTGGTCACTCGGTTACTTGCCTAAGGTTCAGAGGACAGCGCCCTACGGCAAGTTCAGCCCAATCTCGCTGCAGGCATTGAATACGCCGAATGTGCCCATACACAGATAAAAAGGCCTCAGGCCTTCCCCCTTCATGGAGGCTTCGATGACGACGCTGCGTGACCTGAAAATTTCCACCCTCGACCTGGTGCCCGTGCGCGCCGACGCGGGGCCTGCACAATCGCTGCGCAACTCCCTGGACCTGGCCCAGCACGCCGAGCGCTTCGGCTACCACCGCTTCTGGGTGGCCGAGCACCACAACATGGATGGCATCGCCAGTTCGGCCACCTCGGTGCTGATCGGTTACCTGGCCGGCGGCACCTCGACCATCCGCGTGGGTTCCGGCGGGGTCATGCTGCCCAACCACGCGCCACTGGTGATCGCCGAGCAGTTCGGCACCCTGGCCAGCCTGTACCCGGGGCGCATCGACCTGGGCCTGGGCCGAGCGCCCGGCTCCGACCAGATGACCGCCCGCGCCCTGCGCCGCGAGCGCTCGGGCAGCGCCGACGACTTCCCAGACGATGTCGAGGAGCTGTCACGCTACCTCGGCCCGCGCACCGATGATCAAAAAGTGATCGCCGTGCCCGGCCACGACACCGACGTGCCGATGTGGCTGCTCGGCTCCAGCCTGTTCAGCGCGCAATTGGCCGGCATGCGCGGCATGCCCTACGCCTTTGCCTCGCACTTCGCGCCGCGCTACATGCACGAGGCGATTCGCATCTACCGCGACCACTTCAAGCCTTCGACCACGCTGGACAAGCCTTACGTGATGCTGGGCATTCCGATGGTGGTGGCCGAAACCGACGAGAAGGCCGAATACCTGGCCACTTCGGTGTACCAGCGCATCCTGGCCCTGATTCGCGGGCAGAGCCTGATGCAGCGCCCGCCGGTGGCGAGCATGGACGGGCTGTGGCTGCCCCATGAGCGGGACGCGGTGGGTAGTTTCCTGGGCCTGGCGATGGTGGGCAGCCCGCAGAAGGTGCGGGCCAAAGTTGAGGTGCTGCTGGAGCAGACCGGGGCGGATGAGCTGATCTTCACCTGCGACCTGTATGAGCATGCGGACCGGGTGCGGTCTTATGAGTTGCTGGCGCAGGCATTGAAAGCCGAGTAGGCCGCAATCGCCGGCAAGCCAGCTCCCACGGGGTCATTGTGGGAGCCGGCTTGCCGGCGATCGGGCCACCGCTCAATTGCGCCGGTAGATGATTTCCTTGGTACCGGCTTCACAGCTACCAATCACCTTGCCAGCCCCTTTACCCTTCTCGGCGATCTCCAAGGTGTAGCCCTTCACCCCCTTGGCATCCAGCTTCGCCGCAAGCTCCGCCTTCAAATCCTCGCAAGGCTTGCCCGCCGCCAGCGCACCACCGGCCAGCACCATCAGACCTACTGCCAGAACCAACTTCTTCATCACTCGCTTTCCTTGTGCAGATGAAAATCGAAAAGGGCGCCGGCCAGGCGCCCCTTTGACTGTATTACGCCATCACGCCGGGCATTACCAGCCCGGCGCTGTTTCAGCTGTTGGCGATACGGAAGCCCACCTTGAGCGTGACCTGAAAATGCGCCGCCTTGCCGTCGCGGATATGGCCACGGGTATCGATCACCTCGAACCACTCCAGATGCTTGATGCTCTTGCCGGCTTCGGCCAGGGCATTGTTGATCGCCTCTTCGATGCTGGTAGGCGAAGACCCCACCAGCTCGATCTTCTTGTAGGTGTGATGATCGGACATGAGCGCTCTCCTTGATTGACGGTGAGATTGAGCCTAGCAGCGCAGGCCTGGTTTACCTGCGAGCCGTCGCCCAGGGTGAAAGTTCCATCGCACTTTCGGCGCAGCGCGCAGTCGCAATCCTTACAGTCCATTCTGCAAAGGAGAGTCAACATGCACCGCAACTCGCTGCGTAAAACGTCCCTGGAAAGCATGGAAGCGGAGATCGAAAGCCTTCTGAAAAGCCTGGAAACCCTCAAGCATGACGCTTCGGAGGAATCCCAGAAGTCGGTGAAGGCCATCCGCAGCAACGCGGAAAGCGCGCTGAAACACTCGCGCAGCCTGCTCAGCGATGCCTACGAGGAAGTGAAGACCCGCACCCGCCAGACCGGCATCGCCACCCGCGACTACGCCCAGGAGCACCCCGTCACCACCGCCGGCGTGGCAATTGGCGCGCTGGGCCTGCTGGCCGCCTACCTGCTGTACCGCCGCAACTAACCCGCCTGCCTTTCCAGTTCACGGCGCAGCCACTGCGCCAACTGCTCGGCGCGCCCGTCCGCGGCGCGCCGTGGCACCCACAGCGCCAGCGCTGCGGGGGTCGGTGAAAACCCCCAGGGTGCGCACAACCTGCCTGCGCGCAAGTCGTCAGCCACCAGCGGCTGGGGCGCAATTGCGACGCCAAGCCCGGCTACCGCGGCTTCGAGCAAGTAGTACAAGTGCTCGAAAGCCTGGCCGTATTGCAGCTCGCCCACTTCCAGATCCTGTTCTTCAGCCCAGGTCGGCCATGCCTGCGGGCGCGAAGTGGTATGCAGCAAACTCTCGCCGAGCAAGGCCTTGGCCGGGGCGCCGCGCAAGCGTTCGAAGCCCGCGTAGTGGGGGCTGAGAACCGGCCCGATGCGCTCCTCGGCCAGCACATGCACCTGCATGTCTGCAGGCCACGGCGGCTCGGCGTACACCAGCAGCGCATCCAGCCCTGGCCGGCGAGGGTCAAGGTCGCCTTCGCCCGCCGACAGGTGCAGGCGCAGCTCGGGCAGGTCGGCCTTGAGCCGGCCGAGCCTGGGGATGAACCAGCGCGCCAGCAGGCTGCCCGAGCACCCCAGCACGAACGGCGCCTCGCTGTTGTCGCGGCTCAACTCGGCACACACCCCGCGCAGCTTGTCGAATGCCTCGCCACTGGCATCGCGCAGCCGGGCACCGGCATCTGTGAGTTTGATGCCGCGCCCGTCCTTGACGAACAGGGCCACGCCCAAGTGCGCCTCGAGCACCTTGATCTGCCGGCTCACCGCCCCATGGGTCACGTGCAGCACTTCGGCAGCCTGGCTGACGCTGTTGAGCCGGGCGGTGGCCTCGAAGGCCCGCAGGGCATTGAGGGGAGGGAGGTCGTGGGCCATTTACGTGTGAGTTTTCCTGACAGGTTTGCGCAATCTTATCGGTTTTCAGCCGGGCTTGCCGTGGTTAGAGTAAAGCCCATCACTCATTCATCACGCCCTGGAGCGACCCATGACCCAGACCCAATACCGCGCCGGCCCAGACGCCAACGGCCTGTTCGGCTCGTTCGGCGGCCGCTACGTGGCCGAAACCCTGATGCCGCTGGTGCTGGACCTGGCCCGCGAGTACGAAGCGGCCAAGGCCGACCCGAAATTCCTCGAAGAGCTGGCCTACTTCCAGCGCGACTACATCGGCCGCCCCAACCCGCTGTACTTCGCCGAGCGCCTGACCGAGCACTGCGGCGGCGCCAAGATCTTCTTCAAGCGTGAAGAGCTCAACCACACCGGCGCACACAAGGTGAACAACTGCATCGGCCAGGTGCTGCTGGCCAAGCGCATGGGCAAGAAACGCCTGATCGCCGAAACCGGCGCCGGCATGCACGGCGTGGCCACCGCCACCGTCGCGGCGCGCTTCGGCCTGCCCTGCGTGATCTACATGGGCGCCACCGACATCGAGCGCCAGCAGGCCAACGTGTTCCGCATGAAACTGCTGGGCGCCGAGATCGTGCCGGTCACCGCCGGTACCGGCACCTTGAAGGACGCCATGAACGAGGCCCTGCGCGACTGGGTCACCAACGTCGACGACACGTTCTACCTGATCGGCACCGTCGCCGGCCCGCACCCGTACCCGGCCATGGTCCGCGACTTCCAGTCGATCATCGGCAAGGAAACCCGCGCCCAGCTGCAAGAAAAGGAAGGCCGCCTGCCTGACAGCCTGATCGCCTGCGTGGGCGGTGGCTCCAACGCCATGGGCCTGTTCCACGACTTCCTCGACGATGCAAGCGTGCAGATCATCGGCGTCGAAGCCGGCGGCCACGGGGTCGATACCGACAAGCACGCTGCCAGCCTCAATGGCGGGGTACCGGGCGTGCTGCACGGCAACCGCACCTACCTGCTGCAGGACGACGATGGCCAGATCACCGACGCCCACTCGATTTCCGCCGGCCTCGACTACCCAGGCATCGGCCCGGAGCACGCCTACCTGCACGAAGTGAAGCGCGTGGAATACGTCAGCATCACCGATGACGAAGCCCTCGACGCGTTCCACGCCACCTGCCGCCTGGAAGGCATCATCCCGGCCCTGGAAAGCTCCCACGCGCTGGCCGAAGCGATCAAGCGCGCGCCGCAGCTGCCCAAGGACCACCTGATGGTGATCTGCCTGTCCGGCCGCGGCGACAAAGACATGCAAACCGTGATGAACCACATGGCAGCCCAGGAGAAACAGGCATGAGCCGTCTTGAACAACGCTTCGCCGAGCTGAAGGCCGAAGGCCGCGCCGCCCTGGTCACCTTCGTCACCGCTGGCGACCCTGGCTACGACGCCTCGCTGCAGATCCTCAAGGGCCTGCCGGCGGCCGGTGCCGACGTGATCGAACTGGGCATGCCGTTCACCGACCCGATGGCCGATGGCGTGGCCATCCAGCTGGCCACCCTGCGCGCACTGGAAGCCGGCCAGACCCTGGCCAAGACCCTGCAGATGGTGCGTGAATTCCGCATCGGCAACCAGGCCACGCCCATCGTGTTGATGGGTTACTACAACCCGATCCACCGCTTTGGTGTGGACAAGTTCGTCGCCGAGGCGAAAGAGGCCGGTGTCGATGGCCTGATCATCGTCGACCTGCCACCTGAGCACGACGCCGAACTGGCCGCCCCGGCCCAGGCCGCAGGCATCGATTTCATTCGCCTGACCACCCCGACCACCGACGATGCGCGCCTGCCGCGCGTGCTGGAGCGCAGCTCCGGGTTCGTCTACTACGTGTCGGTGGCCGGTGTGACCGGTGCGGGCTCGGCGACCACCGAACACGTGACCGAGGCGATTGCCCGCCTGCGCCGGCATACCGCCCTGCCGATCAGCGTGGGTTTCGGTATTCGCACGCCGGAGCAGGCTGCGGCAATCGCACGCCTGGCCGATGGTGTGGTGGTGGGTTCGGCGCTGGTCGACAAGATTGCCCAGGCCAAGGATGCCGACCAGGCCGTTGGCGATGTATTGAGCCTGTGCTCGGCACTGGCTGAAGGGGTGCGCGGCGCTCGCCGCTGATCCGCTTCGCCTTCATCGCCGGCAAGCCGGCTCCCACAGGGTCAGTGCTGCACATGCCCACTGTGGGAGCCGGCTTGCCGGCGATAGGGCCAGCAAAACCAACCTATTACTCAAAGATCGACAGATCCAAGGGCCGCACGGCCCCCATCCAGATCGCATGATCGCGGTGGTCCGCCAATTCATCCCCAGTCAGCGGATGCAGAAACACCACCAACCCCTTCCGGTACAACGCCAACCACGGCAGCACCACCCCCACCACCTCCGGCCCGAACGCCAGCTGGCAGCTCCAGTCCGGGTGCGGCCCGACCGGCTTCTGGTGCATGCGGCCCATGGTCACGGGAAACAGCCGCGTGGCCTCTTCGCACAGCTCGCGGGCCTGCTCGAGGGTCGCTGCGTCGTAATAGATGTGGGCGTGGTAACCCTTGATCCTCTGCACGATAACTCCTGATTGCGGTCAAACCATCACCACCTGCAAAGGGAGTGACGTGGTGAAAAATGCCGAAACCCCAGTGTTCAAACTGGTGCTGTTCGGGGCTGAAAGCAGCCTGGGCAGTGCCCTGATGGTCGAGCTGCTGTCGCGCCAGCACGAGGTCACCGCAGTGGTCGACGACCTCAACCGCCATGCGCCGCGCCCGGGCCTGCATTTCAAGATAGGCGGGCTGGCCAGCGCTGACCAGGCCGAACAAGGCGCCGCAGGGGGCTCGGCGGTGATTGCCTTGCTGCCGGCGCTGGCGCCGGGCGACCTGCCTGGGCAGTGGCGAATGGCCGAGGCGCTGGTGGCCGGGCTGGGCCGCACGACTATACGCCGGCTGTTGCTGGTGGGCGATTTTGCCGTGCTGGATACGCCGGGCCGCTACAGCGATGAACAGCGCGGAGGGGCGGACCAGGTGGTCGATACCCTGCAGCGCAGTGCCCTGCACTGGACGCTGATCAATGCGCCGGCGGATTGGCCTGGCATGGGCATGGAGCACTTTCGCACGGCCAGCGGCACGGTGGATCCGCAGCTGGAGGCGCCGTTGCGGCGCTTGGCCGGGGTGGCGGCGGGGATGGTCGACATGCTGGAGCTGGGGCTGCATCGGGGCGAGCATCTGAACTTCGTATCCTGAGGCCTCATCGCCGGCAAGCCGGCTCCCACGGGGCCTT
This sequence comes from Pseudomonas sp. UBA6315, assembly GCF_002438125.1. Taxonomy (NCBI): domain Bacteria; kingdom Pseudomonadati; phylum Pseudomonadota; class Gammaproteobacteria; order Pseudomonadales; family Pseudomonadaceae; genus Pseudomonas; species Pseudomonas sp. UBA6315. Next base: position 18,055 of record NZ_DJTF01000209.1, on the reverse strand, counting down.
GTGGGAGCCGGCTTGCCGGCGATGGGCTGCACAGCAGCCCCTGTCACACCCCCCGCTCATTTTCCAGCCAATCCACAAACCGCTCGATCAACGCCCCCCGCCGCTTGCGCGGCGGCAGCACCGCGTAATACCCCCGCTGCGAGCGCAAACTCCCCTCCAGCGGCCGGCACAAAAGCCCTTGCTCGACCAGCCCATCAACCAGGTGCCCCCAGCCAATCGCCACCCCCTGGCCGGCAATCGCCGCCTGGATCAGCAAGGTGTAGTTATCGAACCGCAACTGCCCCGGCGGTGGCGGGCTAGCCAGGCCGAACCCACGGAACACCCCCGCCCAATCGAACCAGCGGCTGGCCTGTTCACCGCGCAAATGAAGCAACGGCAAACGCTGCAAAGCCACGGCTGACGTGGGTTTGCCATGAATCAAGCGAGGGCTGCAGACCGGGAAGACCTCCTCATCGAACAACCAGCGGCTCTCGCCCTGATGAAAACGCCCATCACCGAACAGCACCGCCACATCAATGTCGGGCCGCAACATCGCCTGGCTGCGCTCGCCGGTCACCAGGCTCACGTCCACCTGTGGATAAGCCTCATGAAAACGCTGCAGGCGGGGCATCAACCAGAACGCCGCAAAGGCGAAGTCGGTGGCCACCTGCAGCACCTCGCGCTGGCCGCGCCCGCTGACTTCGGCAATGCCATCGTCCATGGCCTGCAAGCCTTGGTGAACCTGCTCGAACAGCAACTGGCCCGCTTCGGTCAGCTCGATACCCCGGTAGATGCGGTCGAACAACCGCGTGCCCAGCTGCGCCTCCAGGCGTTTGACCTGCTGGCTCACCGCCGGCTGCGTGGTGCCCAGCTCCAGCGCGGCAGCCGTGAAGCCACGCAGGCGGGCAGCGGCCTCGAACACACGCAAGGTATCCAGTGACAGCTCGGCAAGGTGGTCAAACATAAGCGTGGCTAATCCCAGTCATTGCCCGGTGTGGGCTTTACCCATGTTAGCCACAGCCGCATCTTGGTAGGCAAGCGGTTCGCATAACCCAAAACAATGGAAGCCTCCCATGACGCGCCCGAATATCCTGTTCATCATGGCCGACCAGATGGCCGCCCCGCTGTTGCCGATCTACGCCCCTTCGCCCATCCAGATGCCGCACCTGAGCCGCCTGGCCGAACGGGCGGTGGTGTTCGATTCGGCCTACTGCAACAGCCCACTCTGTGCACCTTCACGTTTCACCCTGGTCAGCGGCCAGTTGCCCCGCCGGATCGGCGCCTACGACAACGCCGCTGATTTCCCCGCCGATATCCCGACTTATGCCCACTACCTGCGCCGCCTGGGCTACCGCACGGCGCTGTCGGGCAAGATGCATTTCTGCGGCCCCGACCAGCTGCACGGCTACGAACAGCGCTTGACCTGCGACATCTACCCCGCCGACTACGGCTGGGCGGTGAACTGGGATGCCCCGGACGAACGCCCCAGCTGGTACCACAACATGTCGTCGGTGCTGCAGGCCGGCCCCTGCGTGCGCACCAACCAGCTGGATTTCGACGAAGAAGTGGTGTTCAAGGCCCGCCAATACCTCTACGACCATGTGCGCGAAAACGATGGCCGGCCGTTCTGCCTGACCGTGTCCATGACCCACCCCCACGACCCGTACACCATCCCCAGGCGCTACTGGGATCGCTACGAGGGTGTGGATATCCCCATGCCGCACGACGTGTACGCCCAGCAAGCCCTCGACCCCCATTCACAACGCCTGCTCAAGGTCTACGACCTGTGGGACAAGCCCCTGCCTGTGGACAAGATCCGCGATGCCCGCCGCGCCTACTTCGGCGCCTGCAGCTACATCGACGACAACATCGGCCAGCTGCTTGAGACCCTGGAGGAATGCAACCTGGCCGACGACACCCTGATCGTGTTCTCCGGCGACCACGGCGACATGCTTGGCGAGCGCGGGCTCTGGTACAAGATGCACTGGTTCGAGATGTCGGCGCGGGTGCCGCTGCTGATCCACGCGCCCAAGCGCTTTGCCGCCGCGCGCGTGAGCGCCTCGGTGTCCACCTGCGACCTGCTGCCGACCCTGGTCGAGCTGGCCGGCGGGGCTGTGGATAAAACGCTGCACCTGGATGGCCGCTCGCTGCTCGGCCACCTGCAAGGGCAGGGCGGCCACGACGAAGTGATTGGCGAATACATGGCTGAAGGCACGGTCGGCCCGCTGATGATGATCCGCCGCGGCGCCTACAAGTTCATATACAGCGAAGATGACCCCTGGCTACTCTATGACCTGAGCCGCGACCCGCACGAGCGGGAGAACCTCGCCGGCAGCCCCGACCACCAGGCGCTGCTGCAGGCATTTGCCGATGAAGCCCGGCAGCGCTGGGATATCCCCAGCCTGCGCCAGCAGGTACTGGCCAGCCAACGGCGCCGCCGCCTGGTGGCCGAAGCGCTAGCCATCGGCACGCTGAAAAGCTGGGACCACCAACCCTGGGTGGACGCCAGCCAACAGTACATGCGCAACCACATCGACCTCGACGACCTCGAGCGCAAGGCACGTTATCCACAGCCCGCACCCATGGATTGATGAAGAGAGGCCGCCATGCACAAGTTCTCCACCGTCGTGTTCGCCCTGGCCCTGGGCCTGGGCCTGGGCACTGCCGGCGCCCACGCCGACGACGCGCAATGCCGCACCGTGAAACTGGCCGACCCCGGCTGGAGCGACATCGCCGCCACCAACGCTGTCGCCCGGGTGCTTCTGGAACGCCAGGGCTACCAGGTCAAGGTCGACAGCCTGGCGGTGCCGATCATCTATGGCGGCCTCAAAGACGGCAAGGTCGATGCCTTCCTCGGCAACTGGATGCCGGCGCAACAGGGCTTTCATGACAAGTTCGTCGCCAATGGCGACGTGCAGCGGCTTTCGCGCAACCTGGAGGGAACCGAATTCACCCTGGCGGTGCCCGACTACGTGTGGAATGCCGGGGTGAAGGATTTCGCCGACCTGCAGAAACACGCAGGCGAGTTCGACAAGAAACTCTACGGCATCGGCTCCGGCGCCCCGGCCAACTTGTCGCTCAAGCAGATCATCGACAACAACGACTTCAACCTCGGCCAGTGGAAGCTGGTGGAGTCGAGCGAGCAGGCGATGCTGGCGCAGGTGGACCGGGCGGTGAAGAAGAACCAGTTCATCGTTTTCCTCGGCTGGACCCCGCACCCGATGAACGTGAAGCTCAAGATGCACTACCTGACGGGCGGGGAGCAGTGGTTCGGCAGCAAGGGCGAGGTCTATACCCTGACCCGCAAGGGTTATCCACAAGCCTGCCCGAATGCGGCTAAGCTGCTGGGCAATCTGCAATTCACCCTGGACATGGAAAACAGCATCATGGCCGAGGTTGTGGATAAGAAGATCAGCTTCGATGAAGCGGCCAAGGCTTGGGTCAAGGCGCATCCGCAGGTAGTCGAGGGTTGGTTGGCTGGGGTGCAGCAGCAGTGAGCCCAGGCCTTGTGCAATCCTTGTAGGAGCCGGCTTGCCGGCGATGAGGCCAGAACAGCCAGCACAAGCCCCCCCAATGCGAGTTACCCAATGATTCACCTGACCCACCTACTGCCCTTCCTCACCTGGCTGCCCCGCCAATCGGGCCGCAGCCTGCGCCAGGACCTGCTGGTGGGCCTGAGCGGGGCGATCCTCGCCCTGCCGCAATCGATCGCCTACGCCCTGATCGCCGGCCTGCCTGCCGAATATGGCCTGTACGCGGCAATCGTGCCGGTGCTGATCGCCTGCTTGTGGGGCTCCTCCTGGCACCTGATTTGCGGCCCGACCGCCGCCATCTCCATCGTCCTCTACGCCAGCATCAGCCCCTTGGCCGTGGCCGGCAGCGCCGACTACGTGACCCTGGTGCTGCTGCTGACGTTCCTCGGCGGCATCTTCCAGCTGCTGCTCGGCCTGCTGCGCTTCGGCGCGCTGGTGAACTTCGTCTCCCATTCGGTGGTGCTCGGCTTCACCCTGGGCGCGGCCATCGTCATTGCCCTGGGCCAGTTGCCCAACCTGCTGGGCATGGACCTGCCGAGCCAGGCCACGGCGCTGAAGACCGTGCAGGACCTGGCCAGGCATGCCGGCGAGGTCGATGTGCCGTCGCTGCTGCTTGGCCTGGCGACCGTGGTGATCGGCGTGGCCTTGAAACTCTGGCGCCCGCGCTGGCCGAGCCTGTTGATAAGCCTGATGGTGGTCAGCGGGGTCGCCTGGCTGCTGCCAGGTTTCTTCGGCCATGTGGCGCGGGTACCGGCGTTCACCGGCCAGTTGCCGCCGCTCAGCCCCTTGCCGTTGCTGGACCTGGAGCTGATCCTGCGCCTGCTGCCCAGTGCCGTTGCGGTGGGCATGCTTGGCCTGGTGACCAGCCTGTCGATCGCCCGCTCACTGTCGGCGCGCTCGGAGCAGTTGATCGACGCCGACCAGGAAATCCGCGCCCAGGGCCTGTCGAACATCGTCGGTGCGTTCTTTTCGGGCTACCTGTCATCCGGCTCGTTCACCCGTTCGGGCCTGAGCTACGACGCCGGCGCCCGCTCGCCCCTGGCCGGCGTGTTCTCGGCGCTGTGGGTGGCGCTGTTCGCGGTGACCGGGGCCGGGCTAATCGCGCACCTGCCGATCCCGGCCATGGCCGGCAGCATCCTGCTGATCTGCTGGGGGCTGGTGGATCACCGGGCGATTCGTGCGTTATTCCGGGTCAGCCGCTCGGAGTTTCTGGTGATGGCGCTGACGGCGGCGGCGACCTTGCTGCTGGAGCTGCAGACGGCGATTTATGCCGGGGTGCTGGCATCGCTGTTCTTCTACCTCAAGCGCACTTCGCGCCCGCGCGTGCAGCAGAGCCGGGAAGGGCAGGCGGATGTGCTGCGGGTGGGTGGGTCGATCTTCTTTGGTGCGGCGCATTACCTGCAGGTGCGCTTGCAGCGCTGCCAGGGGCCGCATGTGGTGATCGATGCGCGGCAGGTGAACTTCATCGATTATTCGGGGGTGGATATGTTGCACCGCGAGGCGCGGCGGCTGCGCCGGGCGGGGGGGAGTTTGACGTTGCAGCGGGCCAGGCCGCAGGTGATCGAGGAATTGCAGAAGTTGGAGGGGGGGGAGCTGTGTCCCATTCGGTTTGCCGAGTGATGAAGGGGGCCGCTTTGCGGCCCATTCGCGGGCAAGCCCGCTCCCACAAAGACCGTAGCACTTTCATCTGTGGGAGCGGGCTTGCCCCGCGAATGGGCTGCGAAGCAGCCCCACAACATCAACCCCGCGCCAGCTGCCGGCGCAACTCGTCCAGCACCGGCCGCGTATCCGGCCGAACCCCACGCCAGATGTAGAACGCCTCGGCCGCCTGCTCGGCCAGCATGCCCAGCCCATCCAGCACCTTCACCGCCCCCAGCTTGCTCGCCCACTGGCAGAACGGCGTCGGCTCCTTGCCGTACATCATGTCGTAGCACACCGTGCGCCCGGCCTCGACCAGGCTTTCGGCAATCGGCGGCAACTCGCCCGCCAGGCTGGCCGAGGTGGCGTTGATGATCACGTCCAACGGCTCCTGCAGCCAGCCATACCCACTGGCCACCACCGGCCCCAGTTCGGCGAATTCGCGCGCCAGCACCTCGGCCTTTTCCACCGTGCGGTTGGCGACCACCAGCGATTGCGGGTCCAGCGCCAGGATCGGCTCCAGCACGCCGCGTACCGCACCGCCCGCGCCGAGGATGAGGACGCGCTTGCCGGCCAGCTCGACCCCGGCATTCACCGTCAGGTCACGCACCAGCCCGGCGCCATCGGTGTTGTCGCCCTGCAGCGTGCCGTCGGCCAGCTTCTTCAGGGTATTCACCGCCCCGGCGCGCTGGGCGCGTGGGGTCAGGCTGTCGCACAGGCGGTAGGCCTCTTCCTTGAACGGCACGGTCACGTTGGCACCGCTGCCTTGCTTGAAGAACCCGCGGGCGCAGTCGCTGAACTCGTCCAGCGGCGCCAGCAGGGTGCTGTACTCCAGGTCCTGGCCGGTCTGCTCGGCGAACAGCCGGTGAATCAACGGCGACTTGCTGTGGCCGATGGGGTTGCCGAAAACGACGTACTGGTCCATGGGAGCTCCTCGGTTATCCACAGGCTTACTGGGCGAGCCAGTCGCGGTCTTGCAGGAAGTAGTCGGTCAGGCGCGCTTCCTCGCTGCCGGGCGCGGCCTTCCAATCGTAACCCCAGCGTACCTGCGGCGGCAGCGACATGAGGATCGACTCGGTACGCCCACCGGACTGCAGCCCGAACAGGGTGCCGCGGTCGTAGACCAGGTTGAACTCCACGTAGCGGCCGCGGCGGTACTCCTGGAATTCGCGCTGTTGGGCAGTGTAGGGCGTGTGCTTGCGGCGCTGCACGATCGGCAGGTAGGCATCGACATAGGCATCGCCGATGGCGCGGATGAAGGCGAAGCAGGTGTCGAAGTCCCACTCGTTCAGGTCGTCGAAGAACAGCCCGCCGATACCGCGTGGCTCGCCCCGGTGCTTGATGTGGAAGTAGCGGTCGCACCAGGCCTTGTAGCGCGGGTACACGTCGGCGCCGAACGGCGCGCAAGCCTGCTCGGCCACGCGGTGCCAGTGGATGCAGTCTTCTTCATTGCCGTAGTACGGGGTCAGGTCAAAGCCGCCACCGAACCACCAGACCGCTTCTTCGCCTTCTTTCTCGGCGATGAAAAAGCGCACATTGGCGTGGGAAGTGGGCACATGCGGGTTGTGCGGGTGGATCACCAGCGACACGCCCAGGGCCTCGAAGCCGCGGCCCGCCAGCTCGGGGCGGTGGGCACTGGCCGACGGCGGCAGGCCGGCGCCGAACACGTGGGAGAAGTTCACACCGCCTTTCTCGATCACCTGGCCCTCGCCGATCACCCGCGTGCGCCCCCCGCCACCGGCTTCGCGCACCCAGGCATCCTCGACGAAGCGGGCGCCGCCGTCTTCGGCTTCGAGGGCAGAGCAGATGCGGTCTTGCAGGTCGAGCAGGTAGGCTTTCACGGCCTCGGTGCGGCTAGTCATCGGGTCACCAGGAACGGGCAGGGAAGAATTCGGCGCGTAGCATACCACCGCCAACCCGCGCGCCGCAGTTGACGGCGATCAAGCAAAGGCGTCCGATAGAAGGCCTTTCCCGATCCCGACAACAGGAGTGCGAGATGGCCAAGCGTATCCAGTTCAGCCAGCATGGCGGCCCGGAAGTACTGCAGCTCGTGGAGTTCGACCCGCCAGCCCCCGGCCCGCAGCAAGTGCGTGTGCGTAACCATGCGGTCGGCTTGAACTTCATCGATACCTATTTCCGCAGCGGGCTGTACGCCCCACCCGCGCTGCCTTCTGGCCTGGGCACCGAAGGTGCCGGGGTGGTCGAGGCCGTGGGCGAGGGCGTCACCCGCTTGAAGGTGGGTGACCGCGTGGCCTACGCCGGTGGCCCGCTGGGCGCCTACAGCGAGGTGCATACGCTGCCCGAAGCCAACCTGGTGAAACTGCCCGACGACATCAGCTTCGAACAGGCGGCGGCGGTGATGCTCAAGGGTTTGACCGTGCAGTACCTGCTCAAGCAGACCTACGCCGTGCAACCGGGCGATGTGATCCTGTTCCACGCTGCTGCCGGGGGCGTCGGCTCGCTGGCCTGCCAATGGGCCAAGGCGCTCGGGGCCAAGCTGATCGGCACCGTCAGCTCCGCCGAAAAGGCCGAGCGGGCCAAGGCACTGGGGGCGTGGGCGACCATCGACTACAGCCGCGAGGACGTGGCCAAGCGCGTGCTTGAACTGACCGACGGCAAGAAATGCCCGGTGGTGTATGACGGCGTCGGCGCCGACACCTGGCTGACCTCGCTCGACTGCCTGCAGCCGCGCGGGTTGATGGTGAGCTTTGGCAATGCATCCGGCGCGGTGACCGGGGTGAACCTGGGGATCTTGTCGCAGAAGGGTTCGCTGTATGTCACCCGACCGACCCTGGCCGGCTATGCCAACAATGCCGAGAACACCCAAGCCATGGCCGATGACCTGTTTGCCATGATTGGCAGTGGCAAGCTGGTGGTGGATATCCAGCAGCGGTATCCGCTGAGCGAGGCAGCCAAGGCGCAGACCGAGCTCTCGGCGCGGCGGACGGTGGGGTCGACTGTGCTGCTGCCCTGAATGTCGGAGAACATGAGGCGTTACGCCTCATGCAAGTAAAAGGCCTCGCTTGACCCTGCAGGTTGGCAGGCGTAGCCTCTCTTCCGAGGTTGTACTGGTGCGCCGGTTGAGTTTCAAGTTATCCGGGCGAGTGCATCCTTACCCTTTGGCCGCGTAAGCGGCCTTTATTTTTTGGGCTTGTTTCTATCTCCTTTAGGGACGATGGAATAGAGCTCTGCCTTTGGCTTGCGAGCCGTCAGTTCAAAAATCGCCTCATCAAAAACTTCATTGCCGTAACCATCGTTTCGCCCGATGGTGCTGCGAAGGGCTGTCATCTGCGTGGCACTCTTGCAAATCGATGTCGCCGCCAGTGCTGCCTTGATTTGCAGCACCATGTCATCAATGGTGTATCCATCTCGTATCACCCGGCTTCTGTAGGCATGGCTGCCTATGAACACGATGCCCGGGTCTTCCAGCAGTGGTAAATCCTGCCCTTCTTTCTGGCGGTTGATGGCTTCGAACTGATCGGCAGTAAACCTACCTACTTCCACTGCTCTGACCCGATGGTTGGACGCAAGCTGTTCCAGATTCGCCCTTATCAGGTATTCGGCATTCTCGAATAGCGGCATTGTCCTGGGTGCTCCAGCCGGTTTGCGACGCATGGCGAGCAAACTAGGAGCAGGGGTCACTGCACGGAAGGTGACGAAAAAGGACGGTGGAAGTAGGACTTTTCCCGATTGGACGGGCAGACGGCTATTTACAAAACAGGCGGTGGACTCAAAGGCAAGCCCGCATACGCTGTGGGAGCGAGCTTGCCCTGTGAATACGGTGGCTCAGCCAGCTGAATTGTTCGCCGCTGAACCCGATTCGATGACATCCAACATCGCCTCTACCAACCCCTCCGCCATCTCGATCGCATGCAGGTTCGACCAGTACATGCCGCGGCCTTCTTCGCGCAGGAAATCGAGGGTCTTGTAGCCCGTCTCGTAGGCGCAGCGCAGGTAGAGGGCGACATGGACCAGGGCGTCGGCGGCGCAGATGTCGGGGTTTACGGTGAAGAGTGGAGGGTGACCGGCGTCGCAGCGGCCGAAGGGGCGAGTGGAGGTGCTGGGGATGGGTGGGTCGGGGACTATCTTTTTCATCGGAAACTCTCGCTTCAATGCCCCACCTAGTCGTTACCACACGATTAGGTGGCAGCTGTACACGGGGTGGTAAACCGGAGAGAGTTCCCAAACCCGGCAGGCACGAGGCCTCCCGCGTACAGCCGCCATTGACTGCGAGGAACTCTCCAGGTTCGGGTTACCACACCCGGTCGCCAAGTCATTTGGCGACGGTCTGAAGCCTAGAGGCAGGAGTTCCTACTGAGAAGGTGATGGTATTCGATACCAGCTGTAGGAATTTTCCCAAATTTAAGAATGGGCCGTTTGCGGCCCAATCGCCGGCAAGCCGGCTCCCACAGGATTGAGTGGCGCTCTTGCAGGCGGCGGGGTACCTGCGGCACTTCAGAAAAGCCAGCGCCCCTTTTTAGGAGCGGCCTTGTGTCGCGAAAGGGCCGCAAAGCGGCCCCCGAGTGCAATACCGGTGCGGAAATTGATGGGGCTGCTGCGCAGCCCTTTCGCGACACAAGGCCGCTCCTACAGCAATTAGCGCTCACCCAAGAGGATCAGCCCGGGCGCACGACCTCGCCGGTCACCAGGTCACGAATCACGCTCGGATTCTTCCGCCCACCCAGCGCCCCACCCAGCACCAAGTCCAGCTGGCCATGGAAGTACTGCTCCACCCGCAACCGCGTCTTCGCCGCCGGCCGCCCACCCGGGTTGCACGACGTGGAAATCAGCGGCCCCACCAACGCACACAACTCGCGCACCTGGGGATGATCACTGACCCGCAGCGCCACCGAGTCATGCTGCCCCGTCACCCACTCCGGCAACAGGTCCTGGTGTGGCACCAGCCAGGTATTGGGGCCAGGCCAGGTGCTGCCCATGCGGTCGATCCAGTCTTCGGGGAAGTCCTCGAACAGGAAGTCGAACTGGCGGATGTTGTCGGCCACCAGAATCAGCCCCTTATCCACAGGCCGCGACTTCAGCGCCAGCAGGCGATACACCGCGTCCTCGTTCCATGGGTCGCAGCCCAGGCCCCAGACCGCTTCCGTCGGGTAGGCGATTACCGCGCCGGCCCGGATCTCACGTGCGGCTTGTTGCACACGCCAACTGCTCACCATTTTGTATCTCCGCATTTAAGCCATGGGCGCAGTTTACTTAGCCCACGCGGGCAAACCAACGCCCGGCTTCATTACTGACCCGGCCTTCGAGCTCCAGCTCGGTCAATTGCGCCAGCACCTGGGCCAAGGGTAGCTCGCTACCGGCGGCCAGCGCCTCGCTGGTCTGCGGCGCGGCATGTAGCAAAGCGAGCAGGGGATGGGAGGGTTTATCCACAGCGGGCGGCGGCAGGTTCTGCCATCCCTGCAAGGTTTCCAGAATCTGCTCCACACTCTCCACCAGCAGCGCGCCATCGCGGATCAACTGGTGGCAACCCTTGGCGCCGGGATGGTGGATGGAGCCGGGGATGGCATACACCTCGCGGCCCTGTTCGGCTGCCAGGCGTGCAGTGATCAACGAGCCGCTGGCAAGGCTGGCCTCGACCACCAGCACACCCAGCGACAAACCACTGATGATGCGATTGCGCCGCGGGAAGTTGCCCGGCAGCGGGCCGGCATCCAGCGGGTACTCGGAAACCAGCGCGCCACCGCTGTCGATCATGGCCTTGGCCAAGTCGCGGTGGCGCTGTGGATAAAGTTTTTGCAGGCCCGTGCCCAGCACCCCGATCGTGCTCCCCCCAGCCTGCAGCGCCGCCCGATGAGCGGCACCGTCGATGCCCAGGGCAAGGCCACTGGTGATGGTGAACCCGGCCTGCGCCAGGTAACGCGAGAATGCCCGGGCGGTGTCGAGTGCCGGCGGTGAAGCACGCCTGCTGCCCACTATCGCCAGCTGCGGCCGCTCGAGCACGGCAGGCTCGCCGGCGACGAACAACAGCGGCGGGGGATCATCGATTTCGGCCAGCAAGGCCGGGTAGCCAGGGCTGTCCCACATCAGCAAATGCTGGCCGGGGCGCTCTAACCAGGCCATTGCGGCCAGTGCGGCGTCGCGCACGGCGGCGCTGCGCCGGGCATCGGCGGCGGCCTGCCCAAGACCCAGGGCACGCCAGGCACCCGCCGGTGCACTGAGAGCCGAAGAGGCACTGCCGAACGCTTCGAGCAGGGTGTGAAACCTTCGCAATCCGGTTTCCGGCAGGCAATGCAGGCGCAATCGGGCCTCCAGCTCAGCCGGCGGGCAAAGCGACAAATGGTGAAACGGCATGGTGATCATCCTTGATCGAAACAGGGCCATCTACGTGGCACAACCTGTGGATAACTGTGTGGGTAACACTTTGAAAAGCTGTCCATTAAATGCGGGCTATCAAGCCTATAGACACCCTAGACGAGCTTGCCAGGTGCCGAAATCGTCGATTCCCTTTATTATGTGTGTTCAGTTTTCAACCGAACGCACAGTGACTGCCTGACCTTATGGCCATCTTGAACATTCTCGAATTCCCGGACCCGCGCCTGCGCACCCTTGCCAAACCGGTGACGGAGTTCGACGACGCCCTGCGTCAGCTGATCGACGACATGTTTGAAACCATGTACGAAGCCCCTGGCATCGGCCTGGCCGCGACCCAGGTCAACGTGCACAAGCAGGTCGTGGTCATGGACCTGAGCGAAGACCGCAGCGAACCGCGCGTCTTCATCAACCCCACCGTCGAAGAGCTGACCCACGACATGGGCCAGTACCAGGAAGGCTGCCTGTCGGTACCGGGCTTCTACGAGAACGTCGACCGCCCCCTGCGCGTGCGGGTCAAGGCCCAGGACCGCGACGGCAAGCCGTTCGAACTGGAATGCGAAGGCCTGTTGGCGGTGTGCGTGCAGCACGAGTTCGATCACCTCAACGGCAAGCTGTTCGTCGACTACCTGTCGCAACTCAAACGCGACCGGATCAAGAAGAAGCTGGAAAAGCAGCACCGCCAGCAAGCCTGATCCCGACCTTCCAGAAGGCTTGCTCCGGCAAGCCTTTTTCTTTTTTGAAGCGAGAACTCCATGCGCATCGTCTTTGCAGGCACTCCAGAGTTTGCCGCCGAACACCTCAAGGCCCTGCTCGACAGCCCGTACCAGATCGTGGCTGTCTACACCCAGCCCGACCGCCCTGCCGGCCGCGGCCAGAAGCTCATGCCGAGCCCGGTCAAGCAATTGGCCGTGGCCCATGACATCCCGGTGTTCCAGCCGCCAACCCTGCGCAACGAAGACGCCCAGGCCGAACTTGCCGCGCTCAAGCCAGACCTGATGGTGGTGGTAGCCTACGGCCTGATCCTGCCCCAGGCCGTGCTGGATATCCCGCGCCTGGGCTGCATCAACAGCCACGCCTCGCTGCTGCCACGCTGGCGCGGTGCGGCGCCGATCCAGCGCGCCGTGGAAGCCGGCGATGCCGAGAGCGGCGTGACCGTGATGCGCATGGAAGCGGGCCTGGACACAGGCCCGATGCTGCTCAAGGTGGTGACCCCGATCAGCGCCGACGACACCGGCGGCAGCCTGCACGACCGCCTCGCCGAAATGGGCCCGCCGGCTGTAGTCCAGGCCATCGCCGGCCTGGCAGACGGTTCGCTGCAAGGTGAAGTGCAGGACGATGCCCTGGCCACTTATGCACACAAGCTGAACAAAGACGAAGCGCGCATCGACTGGAACCGCCCGGCTGCGGAACTGGAGCGCCTGATCCGCGCCTTCAACCCCTGGCCGGTGTGCCACAGCACCCTGGACGGCGAGAGCGTGAAGGTGCTGGCCGCCAAGTTGTCCACAGGCCAGGGCGCCCCCGGCGAAATCCTCGAAGCCAGCAAGGACGGCCTGGTGGTCGCCTGCGCCGACCAGGCGCTGAGCCTCACCCGCCTGCAATTGCCTGGCGGCAAGGCCCTGGCCTTCAGTGACCTGTTCAACAGCCGCCGCGAGAAGTTCGCCAGTGGCAAGGTGCTCGGCCAATGAACCCACGCCTCGCCGCCGCCCGTGCCTTGGCCGCTGTCCTCAGCGGCAAGGCCTCGCTGAACAGCTCGCTGCCGGCGCAACTGGACAAGGTCGAAGAACGCGACCGTGGCCTGACCCAGGACCTGGCGTTCGGCACCGCCCGCTGGCAGCCGCGCCTGGACCTGCTCGCCGCCCAGTTGCTGCAAAAACCCTTCAAGGCCGCCGATGCCGATGTGCAGGCGCTGCTGCTGGTCGGCCTGTACCAGCTGTTCTACACGCGCATTCCGGCCCACGCCGCCATCGGTGAAACCGTCGGGTGCGCCGACAAGCTGAAAAAGCCCTGGGCCAAGGGCCTGCTCAACGCCGTGCTGCGCCGCGCCCAGCGCGAAGGCGAGGCACTGCTGGCCGACATGGAACGCGACCCGGTGGTGCGCACCGCCCACCCGCGCTGGCTGCAAAAGCAGCTCAAGGCCTTCTGGCCAGAGCAGTGGGAAGCGATCTGTGCGGCCAACAACGCGCACCCGCCGATGATCCTGCGGGTCAACCGTCGCCATCACAGCCGTGACGCCTACCTGGCGCTGTTGGCCGAAGCCGGCATTGCCGCCAGCGCTTGCCAGTACAGCCGCGATGGCATCGTGCTGGGCGAAGCCTGCGACGTGCGCGGCCTGCCGGGCTTCGCCAAAGGCTGGGTGAGTGTGCAGGACGAAGCGGCGCAGCTGTCTGCCGACCTGCTCGAACTGGCCCCCGGCCAGCGCGTGCTCGACGCCTGCTGCGCCCCCGGCGGCAAGACCTGCCACCTGCTCGAAGCCGAAGCAGGGCTGGCGCACCTGGTGGCCATCGACCTGGAAGCCAAGCGCCTGACCCGCGTGCGCGAAAACCTCGAGCGCCTCAAGCTGGACGCCGAACTGATCGCCTGCGATGCCCGCGACACCGCCAGCTGGTGGGACGGCAAACCGTTCCAGCGCATCCTGCTCGACGCCCCGTGCTCGGCCACCGGCGTGATCCGCCGCCACCCGGACATCAAGCTGACCCGCCAGGCCGATGACATCCCCGCCCTGGCCACGCTGCAAGGCGAGCTGCTCGATGCCCTGTGGCCGACCCTGGAAGTGGGCGGCATGCTGCTGTACGCCACCTGCTCCAGCCTGCCGACCGAGAACACCGAGGTGATCGGCGCCTTCCTCGCCCGCACCCCCGGTGCCCGCGAACTGGCCCTGGCCACCGAAGCCGGCCTGCCCCAGCCGCACGGGCGCCAGCTGCTGGCCCAGGAAGGCGGCCACGACGGCTTCTACTATGCCAAGCTGATCAAGATCGCCGCCTCGCGCGGGTAAGCACACGTTAGGGAGTAGCGGATGAAGATCATCATCCTCGGCGCAGGGCAGGTGGGCGGTACGCTGGCGGAGCACCTGGCGAGCGAAGCCAACGACATCACCGTGGTCGATACCGACGGCGAGCGCCTGCGCGACCTGGGCGACCGCCTCGACATCCGCACCGTGCAGGGCCGTGGCTCGCTGCCCACGGTGCTGCGCCAGGCCGGTGCCGACGACGCCGACATGCTGGTGGCAGTGACCAACAGCGACGAAACCAACATGGTCGCCTGCCAGGTGGCCTACACGCTGTTCCACACCCCGACCAAGATCGCCCGGGTGCGCGAATCGGCCTACCTCACCCGTGAAGAGCTGTTCGACAACGACCACATCCCGGTGGATGTGCTGATCAGCCCCGAGCAGGTGGTGACCAACTACATCAAGCGCCTGATCGAGCACCCGGGCTCGCTGCAGGTGATCGACTTCGCCGAAGGCAAGGCCCAGCTGGTGGCGGTCAAGGCGTACTACGGCGGGCCGCTGGTGGGCCAGCAGCTGCGCCAGATCCGCGCACACATGCCCAACGTCGACACCCGCGTGGCGGCGATCTTCCGCCGCGACCGGCCGATCACGCCACGCGGCGATACCTTGATCGAAGCGGACGACGAGGTGTTCTTCATTGCCGCACGCAAGGACATCCGCGCGGTGATGGGCGAGCTGCGGCGCATCGATGAAACCAACAAGCGTGTGGTCATCGCCGGTGGCGGGCAGATCGGCGAGCGCCTGGCCGAGGCCATCGAAAGCCGCTACCAGGTGAAGATCATCGAGATGAGCCCGGCCCGCTGCCGGCACCTCTCCGACACCCTGGAAAGCACCGTGGTGCTGCAGGGCAGTGCCTCGGACAAGGACCTGATGCTCGAAGAGAACATCGCCGATGCCGACATCTTCCTGGCCCTGACCAACGACGACGAGGCCAACATCATGTCGTCGCTGCTGGCCAAGCGCCTTGGCGCGCGCAAGGTGATGACCATCATCAACAACCCGGCTTACGTCGACCTGGTGCAAGGCGGCGACATCGATATCGCCATCAGCCCGCAGCTGGCCACCATCGGCACCTTGCTGGCGCACGTGCGCCGCGGCGACATCGTCAGCGTGCACTCGCTGCGCCGCGGCGCGGCCGAGGCCATCGAGGCGGTGGCGCATGGCGATTCGAAGTCGAGCAAGGTGGTCGGCAAGGCCATCGAGGACATCGCCCTGCCGCCGGGCACCACCATCGGCGCGATCATCCGCGACGAAGAAGTGATGATCGCCCACGACGACACGGTGATCGAGTCGGGTGACCATGTGATCCTGTTCGTTGTGGATAAAAAGCATATTCGGGATGTGGAGAAGCTGTTCCACGTCGGCTTGAGTTTCTTCTAGGGGAAGAGGGCATGCGCGAATCGCTGGAGAAGATGCTGGCCAAGGGTGTGGATAACCCTTTGCTGAGGTTTGGTTTGGGCAAGGCCTGGCTGGACGAGGGCAATGGGGCCGAGGCGGCGGTGCACCTGGCGCGCTGTGTGGAGCAGGACCCGAAGTATTCGGCGGCCTGGAAGCTGCTGGGCAAGGCGTATCAGTTGCAGGGCGATGTGGCGGCGGCGCGCAAGGCCTGGGAGGACGGGATCGTGGCGGCGCAGGCCCATGGCGACAAGCAGGCCGAGAAGGAAATGGCGGTGTTTTTGAAGAAACTGAACAAGGCCTGAGATTTTGGGGCTGCTTTGCAGCCCATCGCCGGCAAGCCGGCTCCCACAATGGGCCTGCTCAGCTCGATCCTTGTGGGAGCCGGCTTGCCGGCGAAAAGGGGCGCAAAGCGCCCCCAAAAATCTCAATACCAGCGCGGCTCCCCGGCCGGCCGCTTCTTGAAGCGCTTCATGCTCCACATGTACTGGCTCGGGTACTCACGCACATAACGCTCGACCACCTTGCTCATGGCCGCCGCCGACACGTTCACATCGGTGCTGTACATCTCTTCCGGCGCCGCCTCCAGAAACACCTTGAAACCCGAACCATCCGGCAGCCGCAGGGCATGCAGGAACACCCCCACCGCCTTGCCCCCGGCCAGCATGTTCGGCACGAACTTGCTGGTCAGCGCCTGGGTCCCGAGAAACGGCACGAACACCCCCGCCGACTCGGCCGGCTCCGGGTCGGCAGGGATGCCCACCTGGCCACCGCGGCGCACTTCCTTGATCACACTGAGGATGCCTTCCTTGGTCGAAGGCGCCACGCGGTTGCCCATCTGCACGCGCTGCTCGCGCAGCAGGTCATCCACCGCCTTGAGCTTCGGCGGGCGGTAGAAGATGATCGGTTTGCACTGGCTGCAATAGAAGTGGTTGAGCACTTCCCAGTTGCCCAGGTGGCTGGTGATGCCGACCACGCCCTTGCCCGAGGCCAGGGCCTGCTCCAGCACTTCCAGGCCGTGCACTTCCTTGACCAGGTCCAGCGAACGCTGCGGCGGCCAGATCCAGGCACAGGCGCTTTCGACGAAGGACTTGCCGATATCTTTCAGCGCGCGGCCCACCAGCTGCTCGCGTTCGACCGGGTCCATCTGCGGGAAGCACTTGGCCAGGTTGATGCGCACCACGTTGCGCGAGCCATTGGGGACTTTCCACATCAGCCAGCCGATACCGGCGCCAACACGCTGTACAGCGCCCCAGGGCAGCTTGGCGAACAGGCGTAGCACCCCGACCATCAGGGCGCCCTTGAACTTTTCCACAGGCGAATTCCTTATTTCAGCAAGGCGCGCATTGTAACCCCTCAGCGCAGCAAGGCGGCGTAGCGATCGCAATCGGTGGTGTGGTCCATGACCATGCCGGTAGCCTGCATGAAGGCGTAGCAGATGGTCGGGCCGACGAAGGTGAAGCCGGCTTTCTGCAGGGCCTTGCTCATTGCCTTGGCCTCGTCGGTGACGGCCGGCACTTCGCCGCGGCTGGTGAAGTGGTTGATCTTCGGCTCGCCGCCGACGAACGACCACAGCCATTGGCCAGGGTTGTCCAGCGCCAGCCAGGCCTGGGCATTGCGGCGCACGGCCTTGAGCTTGAGGCGGTTGCGGATGATGCCGGTATCGAGCATCAGCTCTTCGACCCGTTCGTCGCTCATCTGCGCCAGCAGGTGCGGGTCGAAGCCGTGCAGAACCTCGCGATAGCGCTCGCGTTTGCGCAGCACGGTGATCCATGACAACCCTGCCTGGAACCCTTCGAGCAAAAGCATCTCGAAGAGCAACGCCGGGTCACGCTGTGGCGTTCCCCATTCCTGGTCGTGGTAGGCCTGGTACAACGGATCGTCGGTACACCAAAAGCAGCGTGGCATAAGGCTCCAATGAGTAGAGGGCGAAGCGAATCAGGTTATACTCCCGCTCTTTACATCCGCATCCCCAGATACAGGTGAATTTCGTGAGCCAGCCTACGCCAGCCGTGCGTACCTTCCAAGACCTGATCCTCGCCCTGCAGCAGTACTGGGCCGAGCAAGGTTGTGTGGTGCTTCAGCCCTACGATATGGAAGTAGGCGCCGGCACCTTTCACACCGCCACCTTCCTGCGCGCCGTAGGCCCGGAGAGCTGGAACGCTGCCTACGT
>NZ_DJTF01000015.1:0-7598 GCF_002438125.1 Pseudomonas sp. UBA6315 | reverse complement strand
CGCCGCGCACCGCCAGTTCCGCCGCCAGGTCCTTGTCCATGCCCTCGAGGGAGAGCAGGTCTTCGGCCGGATGGGCGTCTGCCAGTTTTTCTTCGGTAGCGATGGCCTTGGTCAACAAACGGTCCTTGGCTCGAGCGCGGAGCTCATTGACGATGTCCTCGTCAAAGCCATCGATGTTGAGCATTTCTTCCAACGGTACGTAGGCAATTTCTTCAAGGCTGGTAAAGCCTTCGTCGACCAGCACTTGGGCCAGCTCCTCGTCGACTTCCAGTTCCTCGATGAAATTGCGCAGGATGTCACCGGTTTCGGCCTGCTGCTTGGCCTGGATGTCCTTCTCGGTCATCACGTTCAGGGTCCAGCCGGTCAACTGACTGGCCAGGCGAACGTTCTGACCGCCACGGCCAATGGCCTGGGCCAGGTTGTCCTCGGCAACGGCGATGTCCATGGCATGGGCATCTTCATCAACGATGATCGCCGCGACTTCGGCCGGCGACATGGCGTTGATGACAAATTGCGCCGGGTTCTCGTCCCACAGGACGATATCCACACGCTCACCACCCAGCTCGCCGGATACGGCCTGGACGCGCGAACCGCGCATGCCGATACAGGCACCTTGCGGGTCGATGCGCTTGTCCTTGGAGCGGACGGCGATCTTGGCACGCGATCCCGGATCACGGGATGCAGCCATGACTTCGATGAGGCCTTCGGCGATTTCCGGCACTTCGATGCGGAACAGCTCGATCAGCATCTGCGGCGCGGTGCGCGACAGGATCAGCTGAGGGCCGCGGTTCTCGGTGCGGATTTCCTTGAGCAGCGCACGCAGGCGCACGCCAACCCGGAAGGTCTCACGTGGAATGATGTCTTCGCGAGCCAGCAGCGCCTCGGCGTTGTTGCCCAGGTCGACGATGACGTTGTCGCGGGTGACCTTCTTGACGGTGCCCGAGATGATCTCGTTGACACGCTCGCGGTAGGCGTCGACCACCTGGGCGCGCTCGGCCTCGCGGACCTTCTGCACGATCACCTGCTTGGCGGTCTGGGCGGCGATACGACCGAATTCGATGGACTCGATCTTCTCTTCGATCACGTCACCCACCTTGGCTTCAGGGTGAGTCTCGTGGATCTTCGCCAGCCAGGTCTCGATGGCCGGATCGTCCAGATCGGCTTCGTCGACGACAGTCCAGCGACGGAAGGTTTCGTAGCTACCGGTGTGGCGGTTGATTTCCACACGCAGGTCGACTTCGTCCTCAAAACGTTTTTTGGTTGCAGTGGCCAGAGCCACTTCCAGCGCTTCGAAAATGACGCCGGGTGGTACACCTTTTTCGTTGGATACCGATTCAACAACCAGCAGTACTTCTTTGCTCATCGTACGCCTCGCCTTGCGCAAGCCATTGGGCCCGGAAAGTCCGCCGGGCCCGGCACGTCTCAGTCAAAACTGGGAATAATATTGGCCTTGTCGATCGAGTCGATCGGCAACAGGAATTCGTGATTGTCCACCTGGACCACAACGTCCTGTTCCTCCACACCGCGGAGGAGGCCCTGGAAGTTACGACGACCTTCGAAGGGCGTACGCAGCTTGATCTTCACTTGTTCGCCGGCATGCGAGGCAAACTGTTCCAGAGTGAACAGCGGGCGATCCATGCCTGGTGAGGACACCTCAAGGGTATATTCACTGCTGATCGGATCTTCAACATCGAGGATGGCACTGGCCTGACGGCTGACCGCTTCGCAGTCGTCCACCAGGATGCCGCCTTCCTTGTCAATGTAGATGCGCAATACCGAATGCTTACCCTGGGATACGAATTCGATCCCCCAGCACTGATAGCCCAGACCCTCGACCACCGGGGCCAACAAGGCCTGCAACTGTTCTAGCTTGCTCGACACCTGAACCCCCTCGTGCATGCTGTGCAAATAAAAAATGGGCGAAGCGCCCATCCCTGAAAGCGCCGTTGGACAACGGCGCCGAAAACTGTTCGGCTAGCAAAAAGCCCCTGAAAAGGGGCTCCGCTGAAGCTGGTTGCGGGGGCTGGATTTGAACCAACGACCTTCGGGTTATGAGCCCGACGAGCTACCAAGCTGCTCCACCCCGCGACAAAGCTGGGGCGAAAGTATAAGACCGAACCCGTTGCTGGGTCAATCCAACCTCCACCTACGAGAAAGCCCGCTAAAGCGGGCTCTCAAGCTTTAATTGGTACCGAGAAGGGGACTCGAACCCCTACACCCTATGGGCACAACCACCTCAAGGTTGCGTGTCTACCAATTCCACCACCTCGGCAATACTACTTCTTGAAACCCGTTACTTCTGCTCTTCGGTTGGAGGAGGTACATCACCAGTGTTGGTGGTTTCGCTCTTCTGCTCCTGGAGCACCGGTACATCATCATTTACTGCCGGCTTTGGCTGTTTCACTTCCAAGACCGCTGGATCTGGGAGACCTGCCTGGCTCAGCTGGTGAGCTTGTTGCTTGGCGAAGTATCCTAACCCAAGTGCTGTCAAAAAGAAAGTGGCAGCAAGTATAGCAGTTAATTTACTCAGGAAGGTAGCAGAACCTTGGCTTCCGAACACAGTATTTGAAGCACCTGCGCCGAAAGATGCACCTGCTTCCGCACCTTTACCCTGTTGCAACAGAACCAGCACTACAAGCGACAGCGCTGCCAACAGATGAAAAACAACGATGACTGTTTCCAGCATTTGTTCAGTTTCCTGCGGCGCGACAAATTGCACCGAATTCGTCTGCGTTCAGGGACGCTCCACCAATGAGCCCCCCATCGATATCCGGCATGCCGAACAGTTCGGCCGCATTGGCCGCCTTCACGCTGCCGCCGTAAAGAAGCTGCACGTTCGCGGCAACTTCGGCGTCCTCGGCCGCCAACTGCGCCCGGATGGCTGCGTGCACATCCTGAGCTTGCTGAGGCGAGGCTGTCAAACCTGTGCCAATGGCCCAAACAGGCTCATAGGCAATTACTGCATTGGCAAAAGCCTTAACACCGAAAGCCTCGATGATACTGCTTAGTTGACGCCCGACAACTTCGAGCGTCTTGCCTGCTTCGCGCTCTTCGAGGGTCTCCCCTACGCAGAGCACCGGCATTAAACCACTAAGTTGAGCCGCTGCAAACTTGCGATTGAGCACTTCTTCATTTTCACCAAGGATCTGGCGGCGTTCGGAGTGGCCAATCAACACCAACTTGCAACCGGCTTCAGCCAACTGACTCGGTGCAATTTCACCCGTCAGCGCGCCCTGTTCGGGCTGTATTGCAGAATTCTGTGCACCTACGGCAATTGCCTTACCCTGCAAACCATCAATCACCTGATTGATGAACAAGGCCGGCGGAAAAACCGCAACTTCGACACCGTTCGGCACGGGCATATTGCCCAAACCCTGGATCAGCTCAGCGACGCTGGCGCGGGTACCGTGCATCTTCCAGTTACCAGCTACCATGGGGCGACGCATGCTTTACCTCGTCGGTCAAAGTGGGCGCAGATCTTACCCAACCCGATCTGCGCTGGCAAGCCTCTTTCAGATACAAACTTCTGCAACCAGTTTGGCCAGGGCCTCGGCGTGCGTGCGCACCTGGCTTTCGTCGTCGCCCTCGACCATCACCCGCACCAAGGGCTCGGTGCCGGACTTGCGCAGCAACACGCGGCCACGACCTGCCATGTCCTCGGTCACCTTGGCACTGGCCTCCTTGACTGCCGGGTGCTCCAGCGGGTCGACCTTGCTTGCGCCGAAACGCACGTTGATCAATACCTGCGGGCACTTGCGCAGGGCTTGGCGCGCCTGTGCCAGGGTCTCGCCGCGGCGTTTCATGGCCATCAGCACCTGCAGCGCAGCGATGATCGCGTCACCGGTGGTGGTGTGGTTACAGCACACCACGTGGCCGGAGTTCTCCCCGCCCACCAGCCAGTCGCGCTCGAGCAGTTCGGCCATCACGTAGCGGTCGCCGACCTTGGCCCGCACGAACGGGATATCCAGGTCCTTGAGCGCCAATTCCAGGCCCAGGTTGCTCATCAGCGTACCGACCACGCCGCCCTGCAGCTTGCCGCGCTCCTGCAGGTCGCGGGCGATGATGAAGAGCAATTCGTCACCGTCGACGATGGCACCGGTATGGTCGACCATCAGCACCCGGTCGCCATCGCCGTCGAAGGCGATGCCCAGGTCGGCATGCCCGACCAGCACGGCGGCCTGCAGCGATTCGATATGGGTCGAGCCACAGCCTTCGTTGATGTTCAAACCATCGGGTTGCGCGTGCAGCACCGTCACATCGGCACCCAGTTCACGGAACACGCTCGGCGCGACCTTGTAGGTGGCGCCGTGAGCGCAGTCGATCACAAGCTTCAGGCCATCGAAACTGGTGCTGCTCGGCACACTGCTCTTGCAGAACTCGATGTAGCGACCGGCGGCATCGTTGATGCGCGAAACCTTGCCCAGCTTGCTGGATTCGACCACGGTCATCGGCTGATCGAGAAGTTCTTCAATCATCAGCTCGACTTCGTCCGGCAGCTTGGTGCCTTGGCCCGAGAAGAACTTGATGCCGTTGTCATCGTGGGGGTTGTGCGAGGCACTGATGACGATGCCGGCTTCGGCATGGAAAGTGCGAGTGAGGTAGGCGATCGCCGGGGTCGGCATGGGGCCGAGCAGCAGCACATCGGCACCCGCCGCGGAAAGGCCGGCCTCGAGTGCGGATTCGAACATGTAGCCGGAAATACGCGTGTCCTTGCCGACCAGCACGCGGCAATTGCCCTGCTTGCGGAAGGCCATACCCGCCGCCCAGCCCAGCTTCAGCATGAAGTCTGGCGTGATCGGGTATTCGCCGACGCGGCCACGAATGCCGTCGGTACCAAAGTATTTTCTGCTCATAGAGACTCCAATGTTCTTATTCGGCGCTCTGTACCGCTTCGATCATGCGGACCACATCGACGGTTTCGGCCACATCATGGACGCGCAGGATACTGGCCCCCTTGGTGATGGCCAGAGCCGCCAGCGCCAGGCTGCCATACAGCCGCTCACCGACCGGACGATCCAGCGTCAGGCCGATCATGCTCTTGCGTGAAACGCCCACCAGCAGCGGGCGACCGAGGCGATAAAGCGCCTCCATGTGTTTGAACAGGCTCAGGTTGTGCGCCAGCGTCTTGGCGAAGCCGAAGCCTGGGTCGAGGATGATGCGTTCCTCGGCAATGCCAGCCGCCGCGCAGGCAGCCATGCGCTGTTCAAGATAACGCGTTACATCCGCGGTGACATCTTCGTAATGCGGGTCATCCTGCATGTTCCCAGGCTCGCCGCGCATGTGCATGAGGCACACCGGCAAGCCGGTATCTGCCGCTGCATCCAGGGCGCCGTCGCGCTCCAGGGCGCGCACATCGTTGATCAGGCCCGCACCGAGACGTGCCGACTCGCGAATCACGGCAGGCGTTGAGGTATCCACGGAGATCACCACATCGAGGCGACTGTTGATGGCCTCGACCATCGGCGCCACCCGCTCCAGCTCTTCGGTCACTGATACCGCGCGAGCGCCAGGGCGCGTCGACTCCCCGCCGATATCGATCAGCGTGGCACCCGCCGCGACCATGGCCTCGGCATGGCGCAACGCTTCGTCGCGCTGGCTGAAGCGCCCGCCATCGGAGAAGGAATCGGGGGTGATATTGAGAATACCCATGACATGGGTACGGGACAAATCAAGAACCCGGTTGCCGCAAGGCAACCGGGTCGGGTACAGCTTCGAGCTCATAGATGCCCTTAGTGTTGAGCCGCTGGGCCGCCGATCGGCGATTCCGGACGGTCATTCTGGGCAGCCGGGGTGCCCGAGGTCTTGTCGTCGTCCCAGTCACGCGGTTCGCGTGGGGTGCGACCGGACATGATGTCGTCGATCTGGTCGGCGTCGATGGTCTCGTACTTCATCAGCGCTTCGGCCATGGCGTCGAGCTTGTCGCGGTTGTCGGTCAGCAGCTGCTTGGCAGTGGCGTAGCACTGATCGATGATGCTGCGCACTTCGGAGTCGATCAGCTTGGCCGTTTCACCGGAAACGCTGGCGTGCTGGCTACCGGCACTGCGACCGAGGAACACTTCGCCCTCTTCTTCCGCGTACATCAGCGGGCCGAGTTTCTCGGACAGGCCCCACTTGGTAACCATGTTACGGGCGATCTGGCTGGCCCGCATGATGTCGTTGGAGGCACCGGTGGTGACGCCATCGAAGCCCAGGGTCATCTCTTCGGCGATACGGCCGCCATACAGCGAGCAGATCTGGCTGATCAGCGCACGCTTGGACAGGCTGTAACGGTCTTCCTCAGGCAGGAACATGGTCACGCCCAGGGCACGGCCACGTGGAATGATCGAAACCTTGTAGACCGGGTCGTGCTCGGGCACCAGGCGGCCGACGATGGCATGACCTGCCTCGTGGTAAGCGGTGTTCTGCTTCTCTTTCTCGGACATGACCATGGTCTTGCGCTCGGCGCCCATCATGATCTTGTCCTTGGCCAGTTCGAACTCTTTCATTTCGACCAGGCGCTTGTTGGAGCGAGCAGCGAACAGCGAAGCCTCGTTGACCAGGTTGGCCAGATCGGCGCCGGAGAAGCCCGGGGTACCACGGGCAATGACTGCCGGGTTGACGTTTTCGCCGACCGGCACCTTGCGCATGTGCACCTTGAGGATCTGCTCACGGCCACGGATGTCCGGCAGGCCGACCACTACCTGGCGGTCGAAGCGGCCGGGGCGCAGCAGCGCCGGGTCAAGGACGTCCGGACGGTTGGTGGCGGCAATGACGATGATGCCATCGTTCATTTCGAAGCCGTCCATCTCTACCAGCAGCTGGTTGAGGGTCTGCTCGCGCTCGTCGTGACCACCGCCCATGCCGGCGCCACGGTGGCGACCGACGGCGTCGATTTCGTCGATGAAGATGATGCACGGTGCGTGCTTCTTGGCCTGCTCGAACATGTCGCGCACGCGGCTGGCACCCACGCCGACGAACATCTCGACGAAGTCGGAACCGGAAATGGTGAAGAACGGCACCTTGGCTTCACCCGCAATGGCCTTGGCCAGCAGGGTCTTACCGGTACCCGGTGGACCAACCATCAGCACACCGCGCGGGATGCGGCCACCCAGGCGCTGGAACTTGCCCGGGTCGCGCAGGAACTCGACCAGCTCGCCAACCTCTTCCTTGGCCTCGTCGCAACCCGCAACGTCAGCCAGGATGGTCTTGACCTGGTCTTCGGACAGCAGGCGTGCCTTGCTCTTGCCGAAGCTCATCGGCCCGCCCTTACCGCCCGCGCCGCCTTGCATCTGGCGCATGAAGAACATGAATACGGCAATGATTACCAGGATCGGGAAGCTGGCCACCAGCAGTTGCGTCCAGATGCTCTGCTGCTCGGGCTGCTTGCCTTCGACGACCACGTGGTTGTCGACCAGGTCGCCGATCAGGCCATTGTCGGTAATGGCGGGGCGCACGGTCTTGAAGTTGTCGCCGTCGGCGCGCTTGCCGGTAATGATGTAGCCGTCGACGGTCACACGCTCGACCTTGCCATCCTTGACCTGCTGGATGAAGTCGGAATAGTTGAGGGTCTGCGGCTCGTTAGGGCTGGAGAAGTTGTTCATCACCGTCACCAGGACAGC
>NZ_DJTF01000078.1:0-73152 GCF_002438125.1 Pseudomonas sp. UBA6315 | reverse complement strand
AGCTCACGCTCGTGCAGCGACAGCTCAGGGCTGTCCAGGCGCATGCTCAGCTCGTCGCCCAGCGCGCCTTCCTGGATAAGGCTCTGCTCCAGGCGCGCGATGATCTCGGAGTTCATGCTGCGGTGATGGTTGCGCGCTACCTCGGCAATGCGCTCACGCATTCCGTCTGGCAGGCGGACGACGAACTTGTCAGCGGTGCGGCTCGAATAAATAGCCTGTTTCATTGGGCGCATATAAATTGACCGGTTTTTGGTTCAGGGGGAAGCGGTTCT
This sequence comes from Pseudomonas sp. UBA6315, assembly GCF_002438125.1. Classification (NCBI taxonomy): domain Bacteria; kingdom Pseudomonadati; phylum Pseudomonadota; class Gammaproteobacteria; order Pseudomonadales; family Pseudomonadaceae; genus Pseudomonas; species Pseudomonas sp. UBA6315. The sequence continues at coordinate 72,880 of NZ_DJTF01000078.1, read as the reverse complement.
CAAATTGGCCGCACGGGATGGTGGTACGACCGTGGCGACGACAAAATGTTCAACCGTCAGATAAATTTGGTGCTCATCTTGCCTCATGGTCGCCGTTTCCTTGGCGTCAATTCTGTGACAAATAGTGAGCCGGATACAGGCTTTTTGCCAGTACCAATTATCAGAAATGAGTACTGGTTTGAAAAGTTTTACATCATCCGCCCAGCCATCGCGTCAGCCCTTTGCCGTCAAAAACCCGTAAAACGCAGCAAAGGGTAGGGAAAACACCTAAAATGCCCGGGTTTCCTTTCATAGAGCATAGTGGCTATGCAACATGACGCAAGCGTCCAAGGTGAAGCCTCAGGCCGCCTGATATTTCTGATAGGACCCTCCGGCTCAGGGAAAGATTCCCTGATTGATGCAGCGCGTGCGCAGCTGGCTGCGGCGGGGGTGGAAATTGCCCGCCGGGTCATCACCCGGTCTGCCGAAGCCAAGGGTGAAGACGCCCATGGCGTTACCCCCGAGCGCTTCGAAACGATGCGTGCGGCGGGCGACTTTGCCATGCACTGGCGCGCCAACGGGCTGGATTACGGTATTCCGGCGCAGGTGGATCAGTGGCTGGCGCAAGGGCGCCCGGTACTGGTCAACGGCTCACGTGCCTATCTGCCCCAGGCGCGCCTGCGCTACCCCGATTTGCTGGCCGTGTGCCTGGTGGTAAAGCCGCAGGTGCTGCGTGAGCGCCTGCTCGCCAGAGGGCGAGAAACCCTGCAGGAAATCGACCAGCGCCTGGCGCGCAACGCCGGCATGCAGGTTGATGGCGATGCCCCCGTGCACCTGCTGGACAACTCGGGGGCGCTGGATGCGGCGGTGGCCGCGTTGCTCGCCTTGTTGCGCGCGGAAAAGCTGATCGCGTGAGGGGCGGAAAAAAGCTACGGGCAAAAAGCCCGATTGAGGCTGACAAACGGCAGCGTGCTGGTTAACATGCTTGCCGTCCAGCCGCGCAGCATTCGTTGCCGGTTCTTGTGTCTCAGTAGCTCAATTGGATAGAGCATCCCCCTCCTAAGGGGAAGGTTGGCAGTTCGAACCTGCCCTGGGACGCCATGCATTCAAGCCCTGCGCCACCAACGCCACCATGGCTCACTCCGCAAGCCATGGCGTGATTCGGCATTCAGCTATTTGCAGTTCCCCGCCTTGCGATACCCCGCCGCCTGCGCCTGCGCTTCACTGTCGAACGCTACCTGGTTCTTCTGTGCCACCTGGCTGTACCCCGGGCAGCCGTTGGCCAGGTGGTACAGGTGGCTGTTGCGGTTGCCGATGATTGCCCCCTCGGTCACAGCGCTGGCCAGGGTCGGCTGGGGTACAGGTTTGGCTGGCGTTTTCGGGCCCGGAGCGGTGGCTACCTCAGAAGCGCCGGCAGGCTTGTAGCCAAGCGTCCAAGTGCGCTCGCCGCTGACGAAGGGGTTGGAGTGCCCCATGATCTGGGCGATGCGCTGGTCACGTTGCTTTTCCCAGGCAGACACCGGGTGCTGCTTGTCCCAGGCCATCAGCAGCTGTTGCTGCTGGCGCGACATGCTCAACTGGTAACGGTCGAACATATAGAACGTGGTGCGCGCCACCAGGCCCTTCACTTCATCGCGCGGTTCTGCGGCTTTCTGCTGGAAATCGACCTTGGTGGTGCACTGGCCGTATTGCGGGGCGACGCCCGAAACCATGCCGTAGTTGAAGTTGCTGCGGTCGCCGTTCACTTCGCCCACGGATGGGTAGAGGTTGAACAGGTCGGCTTCCATGGCGCGGAAGGTGGGGTCGGTGTCGACGCAATGCTCGCGCCCGCCGTTCTGCCAGCACTGGCGCTGGTGGCCGAAGGTCCAGGCCGGCACGATGTGCTCCCACTCCGTGCGTTCGGCGCGGGTCTGCAGCTTGCGGGTCTGGTAGCCGCAGGACTTGAGGTCCACGCGGCCACCGGATTTGCCGACCCAGGTCCACTTGCAGCCACAGTACAGGTCGCCCATGGCGCTGCTGGCCTGGTCGAGGTAGACCTTCTGCTTGGCAACGACCTTGGCTTCGGTGAAGGTCGCGGGCGGGGTGGCAAAGGCGCTGGGAATGGCGGCGAGGGCGAGGGTTACGACGTACAGCAGTTTCTTCATGGGGCAACATCATTGGAGGGGTGGGCGCGGGATTATACGGGGAGCCGAGGATGTGGGAAGAAATGCCCTGCAGGCTTCACGCAACGCGCCTACAACGGGGCAGCCAGCCTTGCACTGGCCACCCCATGCACTCAGGCCTGGCTGGCCTGCAGCGCTTGTTCACGCTCGTCGATGCCCTGCGCTGGCGCAAGGTCGGTACCCTGGCGCGCCTGCTCGGCATGCAGCGCCTGCAACTGCAGCTTGGCCTGGGTTTTCAACTCGACGTCCTCTTTCATGCGCTGGGCAACCTGCTGGTCGACCTTCATCTGCTGCTCCGGCGGCAAGGCGTCGTACTCATCGGCGGTCATGCCCAGTTCCTGGAGGATCTTTTCCTTGATCTTCTCCTCCGGCGACTTGGCCATGTAGTCGCGGAAGTCCTGCACCGCCGTGCGGGTTTCCTGGGTGCTGGCGCCTGCCTGCTGGCGGGCGGCAAGGTCGGGGTTCTGCAGCATGACCTTGAGCTTGGCAAAGGCTTCGGCGCGCGCATCGTCAGCCTGTTGCTGCGCGGTGCTGCCTTGGCCCTGCTGCTGCGCGGACGCGTTGCTGGCGGCCAGCGGCGCGCGGAACGTCACGCCTTCGGGCTGAGCCTGTTGCGGGTCGATGCGCTGCTGGTGTTGCACGCTGGCCCAGCCCAGGCCATTGAGGGTGATTGCCATGTTCTCCTCCTTGGATGGTACGAAACCCGGTGAGAGGGGCAAAACCCATGCCAGGCACGTTGGGCCAGGAAAGTAGGACAGTGCAGTCATTCTGATGGCAAACTGCTCGGAATATCCTTGCCTGCCAGGGGCACAAGCTTGCCGCCTGCGGCAAACATGAGCGCCACTTGATCGCAGTGCAGCAGTGGGACATCAGGGAGAGCGTCCATGAGTGAGCAGTCAAGGCCGACACCCGCCGGCTTCAGCGAACAGCAGTTGCACACGCTGTTCGAGTTGATCAGCGATGGCGTCTGGGACTGGCATGTCAACACTGGTTATGTCTATCGCAGCCCTGGCTGGTACGCCATGCTCGGCTATGCCAGCCATTCCATGGCCAATACCTTGCTGACCTGGGAGAGCGTGATCCACCCCGAGGATTATCCACGGGTGATGGCGAGCTTCGAGGCCTACATCCAGCGGCGCAACGAGCGCTACCTCATCGAATACCGCTGCCTGTGCCAGGACGGCAGCTACCTGTGGATCGAGGACACAGGCTCTGTCATCGAGCGCAACCAGGACGGCTCGGTGGCACGCATTCTCGGCGCGCACCGCAATATCGACGACAGCAAGCGCCTGCTGGCCGAGCTGCAGCAGAAGAACCTGTCGCTGGAAACCCTGGTCGCCGAACATACCCGCGAGCTGTCGTGGGTCAACCAGCAGCTGCAACGCCAGCTCGACGAGAACCGTGAACTGGCAGAGCGTGACGCGCTGACCGGCATCGCTAACCGCTACAGCCTTGAGAATACGCTGCACAAGGCGTGCGAGCGCGCCCAGCGTTTTCACCAGTTGCTCGCCGTGATTGCCATGGATGTTGATGATTTCAAGGCGATCAATGATCGCCATGGTCATGTGCGTGGCGATGCGGTGTTGGTGCAGATCGTCGAAGCGCTGCGTGGTTGCCTGCGCGAACACGACCTGCTGGCCCGTTGGGGCGGTGACGCGTTCGTCGTCGTCTTGCCGCTGGCCTCGTTGCGTGAAGCCCTCGAGATTGCGGCCAGGCTGCGATGTGCGATAGCGCGCGTCGAGCCGGTGGGGGAGGATGCGCTGACCTTGAGTTATGGGGTGGTGCAGTGGCGAGCCGGGGAGACCCAGCATGAGCTGCTGGCGCGGGCGGATGGCGCGTTGTTCCGGGCCAAGGGCGCTGGCAAGAACGCTATCTGTGAATAAAAAATGCCCGCGGTGCCTGTTAGACGCCGCGGGCCAAATCGGCCACAGCCGCTTCAGTGTCAGATATGCAGGGCGTGCCCCAGCGCGCGCAATGCCGCTTCCTGTACTGCCTCACCCAAGGTCGGGTGGGCGTGGATGGTGCCAGCCACATCCTCCAGCCGCGCGCCCATCTCCAGGGACTGGGCAAAGGCCGTGGACAGCTCCGAAACCGCCACACCCACTGCCTGCCAGCCCACGATCAAGTGGTTGTCGCGCCGCGCCACCACCCTGACAAAACCGCTTTTCGCCTCCAGGCTCATCGCCCGGCCATTGGCGGCGAAGGGGAACTGCGCGACGATGCAGTCCAGGCTTTGCTGGCTGGCCTGTTCGGGCGTCTGGCCGACCACCACCACCTCGGGGTCGGTGAAGCACACCGCGGCAATGGCAGCCGGCTCGAAGCGTCGCGCCTTGCCGGCGATGATTTCCGCCACCATTTCGCCTTGCGCCATGGCCCGGTGGGCCAGCATCGGCTCGCCGGCCACGTCGCCGATGGCCCAGACATTGCGCATGCTGGTCTGGCAATGCGGGTCGATGGCTATCGCGGCGCCATTCATCTTCAGGTCCAGGCACTCAAGGTTGAAGCCCTGGGTGCGCGGTCGGCGGCCCACGGCCACCAGCACCTGGTCGGCCTCCAGGCGCAACTGCGCGCCCTGGCCATCGCGGGCCAGCAGGCAGCCGTCGCTGTAACCTTCCACGCTGTGCCCCAGGTGCAGGGCGATGCCCAGCTTCTTCAAGGCATCCATCACCGGCGCGGTGAGCTCGCTGTCATAGCTGGGCAGGATGCGCTCGCGCGCTTCCACCACGCTGACCTCGGCGCCCAGCTTGCGGTAGGCGATGCCCAGCTCCAGGCCGATGTAGCCGCCGCCCACCACCACCAGGTGCTTGGGCAAGGCTTTGGGCGCCAGGGCTTCGGTGGAGGAGATGACCGGCCCGCCCAGCGGCAGCATGGGCAGCTCGACGCTGTTCGAGCCGGTGGCCAGCAGCAGGTGCTCGCACTGGATGCGCTGGCCGTCGACCTCGACGTGCTTGCCGTCGAGGATCTTCGCCCAACCGTGGATCACCTTGACCCCATGCTTTTTCAAAAGGGCCGCAACGCCTGTGGTCAGGCGGTCGACGATGCCGTCCTTCCAGGCCACGCTGCGGCTGATGTCCAGGCGCGGCGACGATACGCTGATGCCCAGTTCGGATGCGCCGCTGTAGCGTGAAGTCTGGTGGAACTGCTCGGCCACATGGATCAGCGCCTTGGACGGGATGCAGCCGATGTTCAGGCAGGTGCCGCCCAGGGCCTGGCCCTCGACCAGCACGGTCGGGATGCCCAGCTGCCCGGCGCGGATGGCGGCCACGTAGCCGCCGGGGCCGCCACCGATGATCAGCAGGGTGGTGTCGATAGTCTGGGGCATGCTCACTCCACGAACAAACAGGCAGGTTGCTCAAGCAGGCCACGCACGGCCTGGATGAACAGCGCGGCATCCATGCCATCGACCACCCGGTGGTCGAACGAGCTGGACAGGTTCATCATCTTGCGGATCACGATCTGGCCATCGATCACCATCGGCCGCTCGACCATGCGGTTGACGCCGACGATCGCCACCTCCGGGGTGTTGACCACCGGGGTGCTGACGATGCCACCCAGTGCGCCGAGGCTGGTCAGGGTGATGGTCGAGCCGGACAGCTCTTCGCGGCTGGCCTCGTTGTTGCGCGCGGCGTTGGCCAGGCGGGCGATCTCGCTGGCGTTGCCCCACAGGCTGCCGGCTTCGGCATGGCGCAGCACCGGCACCATCAGGCCGTTGTCACCTTGGGTGGCGATGCCCACATGCACCGCGCCGTGGCGGGTGATGACCTGGGCTTCGTCGTCGTAGGTGGCGTTGATCTGCGGGAAGTCGCGCAGGGCCACGACCAGGGCGCGCACCAAAAACGGCAGCAGGGTCAGCTTGCCGCGGCTGTCGCCGTGCTTGCTGTTGAGCTGCTGGCGCAGGGCTTCCAGGGCGGTGACGTCGATTTCCTCGACGTAGCTGAAGTGCGCCACGCGGCGCTTGGCATCCTGCATGCGCTGGGCGATCTTGCGGCGCAGGCCGATCACCTGCACCTGCTCGCTGTCGGTACGCTTGGCATAGCCGCTCGGCGCCTGGCCCGCAGGGCTCTGCGGCTTGCTGATGAAGGCGTCGAGGTCTTCGTGCAGGATGCGCCCGGCCGGGCCGCTGCCATGCACGTAGCGCAGTTCGATGCCGGCATCCAGCGCGCGCTTGCGCACGGCGGGGGAGGCCAGCGGTTTTTCGTCGGCCTGGCGCGGCACGATCGGCGCGGCGCTGTAGGTGGCCGGGGCTGGCTGGCTGGCCAGCGGTTGCGCTTCGGCGCGCGGTTGCTCCTTGGCGACTGCCGGGGCAGCCTGCGCCTCCACCGGCTTGGCCTGCGGCACATCCACGTGGTTGCCGCTGCCTTCGACCTCGATGCGGATCAGCTCGCTGCCGACCGCCATCACTTCACCGGGCTGGCCACCCAGGGCCAGCACCTTGCCGCTGACCGGCGAGGGGATTTCCACGGTGGCCTTGTCGGTCATGACATCGGCCACCACCTGGTCTTCGGCGATCACATCGCCAACCTTGACGAACCATTCCACCAGCTCGACCTGCGCGATGCCTTCGCCAATGTCCGGCATCTTGATGACGTGCGTGCCCATTCAGACCTCCATGACCCGTTTCAATGCCGCACCTACCCGCGAAGGGCCTGGGAAATACGCCCATTCCTGTGCGTGCGGGTAAGGGGTGTCCCAGCCGGTGACGCGCTCGGTCGGCGCTTCGAGGTGATGGAAGCAATGCTCCTGCACCAGCGACACCAGTTCGGCACCGAAGCCGCAGGTGCGCGTGGCTTCATGCACCACCACGCAGCGGCCGGTCTTCTTCACCGAGGCGACGATGGTTTCCAGGTCCAGCGGCCACAGGCTGCGCAGGTCGATGACTTCGGCGTCGACGCCGGTTTCCTCGGCAGCCACCTGGGCCACGTAGACCGTGGTGCCGTAGGTCAGCACGGTGACGTCGTTGCCGGGGCGGGTGATCGCCGCCTTGTCCAGCGGCACCGTGTAGTAGCCATCCGGCACCGCGCTTTGCGGGTGCTTGGACCACGGCGTCACCGGGCGGTCGTGGTGGCCGTCGAACGGGCCGTTGTACAAGCGCTTGGGCTCCAGGAAGATCACCGGGTCGTCGCATTCGATCGAGGCGATCAACAGGCCCTTGGCGTCATACGGGTTGGACGGCATCACCGTGCGCAGGCCGCACACCTGGGTGAACATCGCCTCGGGGCTCTGGCTGTGGGTCTGGCCGCCATAGATGCCGCCGCCGCAGGGCATGCGCAGGGTCAACGGGGAGATGAACTCGCCGGCCGAGCGATAGCGCAGGCGCGCCATTTCCGAGACGATCTGGTCGGAGGCCGGGTAGAAGTAGTCGGCGAACTGGATTTCCACCACCGGCCGCAGGCCGTAGGCGCCCATGCCCACGGCAGTGCCGACGATGCCGCTCTCGGAGATCGGCGCGTCGAACACGCGCGACTTGCCGTACTTGTTCTGCAGGCCTTCGGTGCAGCGGAACACGCCGCCGAAGTAGCCGACGTCCTGGCCGTAGATCACCACGTCGTCGTCGCGCTCGAGCATGACATCCATGGCCGAGCGCAGGGCCTGGATCATGGTCATGGTGGTGGTGGCCATGGCGGTTTCCGGTTTGATGCTGTTGTTGTGGTCGTTCATCTCAAACCCCCAGTTCCTGGCGCTGACGGCGCAGGTGGTCGGGCATCTCCTTGTACACGTCCTCGAACATCGAGGCCGCGCTCGGGATGTGGCCGTTGGCCAAGGTGCCGTACTGTTCGGCTTCCTTCTGCGCGGCGATGACCGCGGCCTCGAACTCGGCGGTGACCGCCTGGTGTTCTTCCTCGGACCACTGGCCGATGTTGATCAGGTGCTGCTTCAGGCGAACGATCGGGTCGCCCAGCGGGAAGTGGCTCCAGTCATCGGCAGGGCGGTACTTGGAGGGGTCGTCGGAGGTCGAGTGCGGGCCTGCGCGGTAGGTGACCCATTCGATCAGGCACGGGCCCAGGCCACGGCGGGCGCGTTCTGCAGCCCAGCGCGAGGCGGCGTACACGGCGACGAAATCGTTGCCGTCCACGCGCAGGGAGGCGATGCCGCAGCCTACGCCACGGGCGGCGAAGGTGGTCGATTCACCGCCGGCGATGGCCTGGAAGGTGGAAATCGCCCACTGGTTGTTGACCACGTTGAGGATCACCGGGGCGCGGTACACGTGGGCGAAGGTCAGGGCGGTGTGGAAGTCGGATTCGGCGGTGGCGCCGTCACCGATCCAGGCCGAGGCGATCTTGGTATCGCCCTTGATCGCCGAGGCCATGGCCCAGCCGACCGCCTGCACGAACTGGGTCGCCAGGTTGCCGCTGATGGTGAAGAAGCCGGCCTCGCGCACCGAATACATGATCGGCAGCTGGCGGCCCTTGAGCGGGTCGCGCTCGTTGGACAGCAGCTGGCAGATCATCTCCACCAGCGACACGTCGCGGGCCATCAGGATGCTCTGCTGGCGGTAGGTGGGGAAGCACATGTCGGTGCGGTTCAGCGCCAGGGCCTGGGCGCTGCCGATGGCTTCCTCGCCCAGGCTCTGCATGTAGAAGGACATTTTCTTCTGGCGCTGGGCAACCACCATGCGGCTGTCGAAGATGCGCGTCTTGAGCATGGCGCGCATGCCTTGGCGCAGGATCTCGGGGTCGATGCCCTCGGCCCAGGGGCCCAGGGCATTGCCGTGCTCGTCGAGCACGCGGACCAGGCTGGAAGACAGGTCGGCGGTGTCGGCGGCATCGACATCGATCGGGGGTTTGCGAACTTGACCGGCATCGTTCAGACGCAGGTAGGAGAAATCGGTCTGGCAGCCTGGCCGGCCGGTGGGCTCGGGCACATGCAAACGCAGGGGGGCGTACTCGTTCATGCTTTTTACGCTCGCTCGGGTGTTGTTTTTGTGAGCTCTGAAGCGGTCGCCGCTGAGTACCGGCTTGTGACTGGTAGGTCAGCGTCAATTACATAGTAGAGACAGCCCGGGAGAATTTTTCTCTCAAGTTGATTGCCTTTGCGAGGCAGTGCAGATAAATATTCTGCATAAACATAAGAAACCGGTGATTTTGTCTCATGCGCAAACTCGATCGTACCGATATCGGCATTCTCAACAGCCTGCAGGACAACGCTCGCATCACCAACGCGGAGCTGGCGCGTTCGGTGAACCTCTCGCCCACGCCGTGCTTCAACCGGGTCAAGGCCATGGAGGAGCTGGGCGTGATTCGCCAGCAGGTGACCCTGCTGTCGCCGGAAGTGCTGGGCCTGGATGTCAATGTGTTCATCCATGTCAGCCTGGAGAAACAAGTGGAACAGGCGCTGCATCGCTTCGAGGAAGAGATCGCCGAGCGGCCTGAGGTGATGGAGTGCTACCTGATGACGGGAGACCCGGATTACCTGCTGCGGGTGCTGTTGCCGAGCATCCAGGCGCTGGAGCGGTTTCTCGACTACCTGACGCGCTTGCCGGGGGTGGCCAACATCCGCTCCAGCTTTGCCCTCAAGCAGGTGCGCTACAAGACGGCGCTGCCGTTGCCGGCCAATGGCATGACCTTGCGCGAATAGCACGCTACCTGTGGGAGCCGGCTTGCCGGCGACAGGGCCGGTGCAGGGCGCTTGATATTTTAAACACCGCCAGCCTATGTTGTTGCCAGCCTATAACAACAAGGACAAGCGTCATGACCACCGCCGCCCAACGCCCCCTCGCCGAACGCCTGCAGGGCATCGACCAGATCGAATGCATCACCCCCGACCTCAACGGCGTGCCCCGTGGCAAGGTGATGACCGCCGAGGGTTTTGCCGAAGGCCGGCGCCTGCAGATGGCCCGTGGCGTACTGCTGCAATGCATCATGGGCGGCTACCCGCCGGCACGCTTCTACGGCAGTGACGATGGCGACCTGGCGCTGGTGGCCGAGCCCACGCAGGTCCACCGCCTGCCCTGGAGCGAAGAGGGCCTGGCCCTGGCCATCTGCGATGCCGTCGAGCTGGATGGCCGCTCCTCGGCGTTGTCCACGCGCGGCCAGCTCAAGGCGGTGATCGCCCGCTACGCGGCCCTTGGCCTGGCACCGGTGGTGGCGACCGAACTCGAGTTCTTCGTCTTCGCCCCCAACAGCGACCCGCAGCAGCCCTTCCAGCCGCCTTTGGGCAAGGACGGGCGCCGCGAGCTCGGCCACTCGGCCTTCAGCGTCAGCTCCAACAACGGCCTGCGCCCGTTCTTCCAGGAGGTGTACCAGTGCATGGCGGCGCTGGGCCTGCCGCGCGATACCTTCATGCACGAGATGGGCGTCAGCCAGTTCGAGATCAACCTGCTGCACGGCGACCCATTGCTGCTGGCCGACCAGACGTTCCTGTTCAAGCACCTGCTCAAGGAAGTGGCGCTCAAGCACGGCCTGATCGTGGTGTGCATGGCCAAGCCGCTGGCCCACACCCCCGGCAGCTCCATGCACATCCACCAGAGCCTGGTCGAGATTGCCAGCGGGCGTAACGTGTTCAGTGACGCGCAAGGCCAGCCGACCGACGCCTTCCACCACTTCATCGGCGGCCTGCAGGCGTGCATGGCCGACTTCACCGCGCTGTTCGCGCCCAACGTCAACTCCTACCAGCGCCTGTGCCACCCCTATGCCTCGCCGAACAACGCCTGCTGGTCGCACGACAACCGTGCCGCCGGCCTGCGCATTCCGGCCAGCGCTCCCGTGGCGAGGCGCGTGGAAAACCGCCTGCCCGGCGCCGACGCCAACCCCTACCTGGCCATCGCCGCCAGCCTTGCCGCTGGCCTGCACGGCATCGAGCAGCGGCTGCAGCCGGCACCGGCCATCCAGGGTGAGTTCGAAGTGCCGCCGGCCTTGAGCCTGCCGTGCACGCTGCACGCGGCGCTGGAGCGCCTGAAGGCCAGCAGCCTGGCGCGGGAACTGTTCGGCAGCGAGTTCATCGAAGGTTACGTTGCCAGCAAGACCCTGGAGCTGACCGACTTCTTCGACGAAATCACGCCGTGGGAGCGGCGGGTTCTGGCGGCGCAGGCCTGATCGCGACACAACCACCACTGGATGCGCCGCAGGCCAAGTATTTCGTTTAAGGGGGCCTGCGCCGCGGCGCATTTGCTTTTATGCTTGCCAGGGCCAACGCCACCTGACCAGGGAGCCCGAGGGGACGTATGCGAAACATCTGGAAGCCCTTTCAGTCGCTGTATTTCGCTGCCTTGATGATGCTGATCGGCTCGGGCCTGCTCAGTACCTACCTGGCCCTGCGCCTGGCGGCCGATCACGTCGACAGCCTGTGGGTCGGCGCCTTGATGGCAGCCAACTACTTTGGCCTCGCCGTGGGCGGCAAGGTCGGCCACCGCTTGATCGGCCGGGTCGGGCACATTCGCGCCTATGCCACCTGCGCCGGTATCGTTGGCGCGGCGGTGCTCGGCCATGGCCTGACCAGCTGGCTGCCAGCCTGGGTCGGGCTGCGGATGATCGTGGGCCTGGGGATGATGTGCCAGTACATGGTCATCGAAAGCTGGCTCAACGAGCAGGCCGACGCCAAGCACCGCGGCGCGGTGTTCAGCGGCTACATGATCGCCTCCTACCTGGGGCTGGTGCTTGGCCAGCTGATCCTGGTGGTGCACCCAGAGCTTGGCCCGGAGCTGCTGATGCTGGTGGCCATGTGCTTCGCCCTGTGCCTGGTGCCGGTGGCGATGACCCGGCGCATTCACCCGGCGCCCTTGCGCCCGGCGCCGATGGAGCCGAAGTTCTTCATCAAGCGGGTACCGCAGTCGCTGAGCACGGTGCTGGGCTCGGGGTTGATCGTCGGCTCATTCTACGGCCTGGCGCCGCTGTATGCCTCAAGCCAGGGGCTGTCTACCGAGCAGATCGGTCTGTTCATGGGCTGCTGCATTTTCGCCGGGCTGGTGGTGCAGTGGCCGCTGGGCTGGCTGTCCGACCGTTACGACCGGGCGGTGCTGATCCGCAGCGTGGCGGTGGGGCTGGCACTGGCTGCGGCGCCGCTGGCGATCCTGCCCAGCGTGCCGCTGGAGTTGCTGTTTGGCGTCGGCTTCGTGATTTCTTTGCTGCAGTTCTGCCTGTACCCATTGGCGGTGGCGTTTTCCAATGACCATGTGGAGAGCGAGCGGCGGGTTTCGCTGACGGCCATGCTGCTGGTCACCTATGGCGTGGGGGCGTGCATCGGGCCGCTGGCGGCGGGGGTACTGATGAAGGTGCTGGGCCCTCAGATGCTCTATGCCTTCTTCGTGTTCTTCGCGTTGGTGCTGGTGTGGCGTATTCGGCCGAAAGCGGTTACCGGCCTGCACCAGGTGCAGGATGCGCCGCTGGGGCACGTGGCGATGCCGGCGGCGGGTTCGCCCTTGTCGGCCGCGCTCGACCCACGGGTGGATGAGCAGACCGTGCAGGATGTGATGCAGGCGCCGGTGGCGGCCGAGGATACCGAGGTGGAAGAGAAGGCTGAGCAACCTGCCGAGCCCGAGACGGAGCGCCCCCTGTAGGAGCGGCCTCGTGTCGCGAAAGGGCTGCGTAGCAGCCCCGGCAATTTAAGCGGCGCAAGCAGTGCAGGGGCCGCTTTGCGGCCCTTTCGCGACACAAGGCCGCTCCTACAGGTCCGTGCCTTTGCTGAAGGAAAACGAAAACGCCACCCGATGGGTGGCGTTCTTGCATCCGGCAATCGATCAGTAATCGTCTTTATCGAACCGCCGCGCTTCACGCTGCAGCTGGTACACGAAGCTTTCGATCTTGCGCTGCGCCTGGCCGCTGAGGTTGTGGAAGCGCACGCCGGCGAAGGTGGTGTTGATGCGCTCTTCATGGTGCAGGTGGCGCAGCTCGACCATGGTGTCCACCAGGCCCAGCGGGTTGCCTGCCTTGAAGCGCTCGTACACCTGGCCCAGTTGCAGGCGGTCTTCGACATTGCCTTCGAAGCGCAGCTTGCAGCCGGTGGCGGAGATGTCCAGCAGCTTGCCGCGCAGGGCGCCATTGCCCTTGAGGTGGGTGCCATCGAGCATGACATCGACCAGCTGCGACAGCTTCAGCGCAGCGCGGAAGGCGTTGCGGCGCTGGTGGTAGGTCATCTCGGTGGGCAGCGCGCCGCGGTACGAGCGGTGGCCGTCGACCTCGGTGATCTTCAGTTGATGGTCGCACTCCCAGGCGATGCGCACACCGTCATGGAAGCCTTCGACGCGGAACGCTTCACCGTTCTCTATGAATTTTTCGCCATCGCGCGGGATCATTTCGTCCAGCGCCAGGGTGTTGCTCTCACGGTCCACGTGCACCACGTAGCTCTGGAACCGCTGGCTGCGCTCGTGGAAGGTGATGATCAAGGGATCATGGCTCTCCTGCAGCTGGCGCAGGTTGGCGGCGATCTCCAGAGGAGTGTTCAGCACCTTTGGCGGCTGCGGAGCGTCGGTTTCATTGAACACGGGTTATCAATCTCCAGGCAAAAACGGCACACGCAAGTAACGGCATTTTGCCAGTATGTTCCGTGCCTTGATACAAATAATCAAACTTGGCTGAGCGCCCGTGGCTTGGCCAGTGGCGAGGTGGCGCCACGGCTGTCGTAGAGCGACGGAGAATCGCCGCCCATGAGGATTCTGATCTGGTTGGCCGTGACGTGCTGTTGCACCTGGATGATCCGGCCGTTGGTCTCGTTGACCTTCTGGCAGGTGTCCATCAGCTGGGTCAGCACGTTGAGCTGCTGCATGATCAATGCGCCGTTGTCCGACTGTGCAGCCAGCGCCTCTACCCCGGCGCGGTCGGCGCTCAGGCCGAGGCTGGTGAGCAGGTGGTTGCGGCGCAGGCCTTGCTGCTCGAGCAGGACGATCAGCGACTGCTTGCGGGCGAGGATGCCCTCCAGCGGCGCCAGGTCCCGACTGTGCAGGGCTACGGACTCTCTTTGCAGGAGGTCGAGCAGCTCCTCGGTCGGGGCGATGTCGTCTTCGATCAGTTGCAGCAAAGTGATGTCGTGCATGGCTAACTCTTGGCTTTTAAAGCGTCCGTGAAGTCAGCGCGCCAAACGGTCAGCGCTGGGCTTCGAAATCGAGCAGTTTGCTGGCGACCCGGCCGGCATCGACCTTGTAGCTGCCGTCGGCGATGGCCTGCTTCAACTGCGCCACGCGGGCGTTGTCGACAACGGGCTGGTCGCGCAGCTTGTCGCTGATCTTCTGCAACTGCTGGGCCTCTTGGCTGAGGTGTACCGCTTCTCCGCTGGCGCTGGCGCTGGTGCCGGCTGGCGCTGCAGCCGGTTCACCGGCCTTCTCGGCAGTGCCCGGTGCGGCAGTGCCGCGAACGCCGCCCGTGACGGACGGAGAGTTATTCAAACGACTGAAGTCGATGACCATGATCAGAAACCTCTGGGTATTTGGACGCTTGCCTTGTTTTCGGCCAACCCGAAAGAAACTTTAGGCACAAATGCATAGCCGCCTATCGGCAAGCCCACGAACCCGTTTCCGACACAGTTTAGGAAAAGCGCCAGCGCACCGCCAGCCTAATCTACATGGCCACCTCGACCTGGCCGGGCCCGGTGACCCGGGCTTTGACCACCCGTTGCGAATTCAGATTGCGCACGCGGATCTGCTCGCCCTGGCCGCCCTTGCTCAGGGCTTCGCCCGGCATGCGCACGCTGAGGCTGCCGCTGCGCGCGGTAATCACCACATGGTCGCCCTTGCGCACCACCTCGGCCTGCTCCAGGTGCTGCGGGGTGAGCACCTGGTCGATCACCGTGGAGCGCAGCATCTTCATGCCCACGGCCTGGTCCAGGTCGCTGAGAAAGCCCTGGGTCAGGGTGCCCACATCACGCTCGCGCAGGGCCACGTCGCCCTCGCCGATCACGTTGTCACGCCGCAGCGGGCGGGTGACCACCACCACCTCGCGAAACAGCTTCACGGTGGCCGGCACGAACAGCGTCCATGGCGCACTGCCATCGCAGCGCACCCGCACCGTCACCCGGCCCAGCGGCTGCGCCGGGCTTTCCAGCGAGGCATCGAGCTGCTGGCTGCACAGCGGCATGCGCAGGCGCGGGTCCAGCGGGCTGACCTGGATTTCGTAGCGCCCCACGGTCTGGGTGGTGGCCAGGTAGTCCTCGACGGCGAATTCAAGAAACCCTTGGGTGACGCCGATAAGCTGTTCAGGCAAGGTAACCGCATCCGCCAGCGTGCGAGCGCCCGGTGCCAGCAGGCACAGCGCGGCGAGCGAGCCGCTCAGCAGGTGCGTCAGTCGTCGGAAAATTGTCGTTTTCATGTACATGGCGCTCAAAAAAGCAAAGCCCGTGCCGACTCGCTGTCAGAGCCGCTACTAAAAAGGCAGATACCAAAAGGAGTCAGGCATGGCGGGGGTAATGGATTCAGTCAACCAGCGCACGCAGCTGGTGGGGCAGAATCGCCTGGAACTGCTGCTTTTCCGCCTCAATGGCGAGCAGCTCTACGGCATCAACGTATTCAAGGTCCGCGAAGTGCTGCAGTGCCCGGAGCTGACCGTGCTGCCCAAGTCGCACCCGGTGGTGCGTGGCGTGGCCAACATTCGCGGGGCGACCATCCCGATCCTCGACCTGTCGATGGCCACCGGCCTGCCCGGGTTGAAGGAAGAGACGCGCAACAGCTTCGTGATCATCACCGAGTACAACACCAAGACCCAGGGCTTTCTGGTGCACTCGGTCGAGCGCATCGTCAACATGAACTGGGAAGAGATCCATCCGCCACCCAAGGGCACCGGCCGCGACCACTACCTGACTGCGGTCACTCGGGTGGACAACCGCATGGTCGAGATCATCGACGTGGAAAAGGTGCTGGCCGAGGTGGCACCGTCGTCCGAGCAGGTGTCCGCCGGCGTGGTCGATGCCGAGGTGCAGGACAAGGCCGTGCTGCTGCGGGTGCTGACCGTGGATGATTCGTCGGTGGCGCGCAAGCAGGTCAGCCGCTGCCTGCAGACGGTGGGTGTGGAAGTGGTGGCGCTCAATGACGGCCGCCAGGCCCTGGACTACCTGCGCAAGCTGGTGGAGGAGGGCAAAAGGCCGGAAGAAGAGTTCCTGATGATGATCTCGGACATTGAAATGCCAGAAATGGACGGCTACACCCTCACTGCAGAGATACGCAGCGATCCGCGCATGCAAAAATTGCACATCTGCCTGCATACTTCCCTGTCCGGGGTGTTCAACCAGGCGATGGTCAAGAAGGTCGGAGCCGATGACTTCCTGGCCAAGTTCAAGCCGGACGACCTGGCCCAGCGCGTGGTCGACCGGATCAAGGCAACGCATTGAAGCAGCCGGGGGGCATGCTCCCGGCACCAGTGATTGAAAAGAGGCGGCAGTAGTGTCTACGGGTAATTTGGAGTTCGAACAGTTCCGGGTCTTCCTGGAGAAAGCCTGTGGGATCCTGCTGGGCGAGAATAAGCAATACCTGGTCTCCAGCCGTCTCAACAAGCTGATGGAGCAACAGGGCATCAAGAGCCTGGGCGAGCTGGTGCAGCGCATCCAGACGCAACCGCGTGGCGGCCTGCGCGAGCTGGTAGTCGACGCCATGACCACCAACGAGACGTTGTGGTTTCGCGATACCTACCCGTTCGAAGTGCTGAAGAACAAGGTGATCCCAGAGTTCATCAGGAACAACCCCGGCCAGCGCCTGCGCATGTGGTCGGCGGCGTGCTCGTCGGGCCAGGAGCCGTATTCCATTTCCATGGCCATCGACGAGTTCGAGCGCAGCAACCTGGGCCAGTTGAAGATGGGCGCGCAGATCGTTGCCACCGACCTGTCCGGCTCGATGCTCAACAACTGCAAGACCGGCGAGTACGACAGCCTGGCGATTGCCCGCGGGTTGTCCCAGGAGCGCCTGCAACGCTACTTCGACGTCAAGGAGCCGGGGCGCTGGGCGGTCAAGCCGGCGATTCGCAGCCGGGTCGAGTTCCGCTCGTTCAACCTGCTCGACAGCTATGCCGCGCTGGGCAAGTTCGACATCGTGTTCTGCCGCAACGTGCTGATCTACTTCTCGGCGCAGGTGAAGAAGGACATTCTGCTGCGCATCCACAGCACGCTGAAACCGGGTGGTTATCTGTTCCTCGGGGCGTCCGAGGCGCTCAACGGGTTGCCGGACCATTACCAGATGGTGCAGTGCAGCCCGGGGATCATCTACCAGGCCAAGTAAACCCAAGGGGCCGGCAGCGAAAGTTGCCGGCCTTTTTGTTTGCGCGCACTGGCCTCCCACAATTTCAAGGCCACCACCAAACCCTTGTGGGAGCCGGCTTGCCGGCGATGGGCCGCAAAGCGGCCCCTCTGACGTCAATTTTTTGTTTTGCCGCTTTTGCCACCCGGCAATTGCCGCTTTCCCCCCACCAGGCGGAAGCACTTTGCCGCTTTTCTGGCATCACGGCCGCCCTCGCATCCCTCGCCGCCCAGTAATTACGGCCTTTGCAAACCTTGGCACAGCACTTGCTATACCTAGGCCAACGACATTCCGGTCAACCTTCGAAGGTTTCCCCGACATGAGCATCAGCTTCGACAAGGCACTTGGTATCCACGAAAAAGCCCTGGGCTTTCGCGCCCAGCGTGCCGAGGTGCTGGCCAACAA
Organism: Pseudomonas sp. UBA6315; assembly: GCF_002438125.1. NCBI lineage: Bacteria > Pseudomonadati > Pseudomonadota > Gammaproteobacteria > Pseudomonadales > Pseudomonadaceae > Pseudomonas > Pseudomonas sp. UBA6315. The sequence goes on along the minus strand of NZ_DJTF01000078.1, from coordinate 55,189 downwards.
CATCGCCAACGCCGACACGCCCAACTACAAGGCGCGCGACATGGACTTCTCCTCGGTGCTCGCCGCCGAGAGCCAGAAGCAGCAGAGCGGGCGCTTCGCCATGGACCGCACCAACAGCCGGCACATCGAGGCCGAAGGCCTGGCGATGAACGACGAGAGCCTGCAGTACCGCACCCCGACGCAGCCGTCGATCGACCAGAACACCGTGGACGCGCAGATCGAGCAATCGAACTACACCGAAAACGCCATGGGTTTCCAGGCCAGCTTCACCTTGCTCAACAGTAAATTCAAAGGGCTGGTATCGGCCCTGCGCGGAGAATGACCATGTCCCTTTCCAGTGTTTTCAACATTGCCGGCAGCGGCATGAGCGCGCAGAACACCCGCCTCAACACCGTTGCCTCGAACATCGCCAACGCCGAAACCGTATCGTCGAGCATCGACCAGACCTACCGCGCGCGTCACCCGGTGTTCGCCACCACCTTCCAGAACGCCCAGGCCGGCGGCAGCCAGTCGCTGTTCGAAGACCAGGGCGAGGCAGGCCAGGGTGTGCAGGTCAAAGGCATCGTCGAAGACCAGAGCAACCTCGAGGCGCGCTACGAGCCTAACCACCCGGCGGCGAACAAGGACGGCTACGTCTATTACCCGAACGTCAACGTGGTCGAGGAAATGGCCGACATGATTTCCGCCAGCCGAGCGTTCCAGACCAACGCCGAGCTGATGAACACCGCCAAGAACATGATGCAGAAAGTCCTGACCCTGGGTCAGTGATAAGGAATCCAGACCATGGCAGTCGATAGCACCAGCGGTGTGAACCTCAACGATGTCCTGACGGCATCGGGTGTCGGTGGCACCACCAAGAAAACCGTCGATACCGCGTCCAAGACCGGTTCCGACGCGCTCGGCAAGGACGCGTTCCTGCAGCTGCTGGTTACCCAGATGCAGCACCAGAACCCGCTCGACCCGCAGGACAACAGCGAGTTCGTCGCCCAGCTTGCGCAGTTCAGCAGCCTTGAAGGCATCACCAACCTGAACGACTCGGTCACCAGCATCACCAATGCCATGGCCTCGTCCCAGGCGCTGCAGGCCTCGTCGCTGGTAGGGCGTTCGGTGGTGGTGCAGAACGACAAGGCAGTGGTCGACACCGCCGACAGCTTCAACGGCCAGTTCGTTGTGCCCCAGGCGATCAGCGAAGCGAAGGTCACCATCAAGGACAAGGACGGCAACACCGTCAAGACCATCGAGCTGGGCGAGCAGAAAGCCGGTTATGCCGACTTCATCTGGGATGGCACCAATGCCAAGGGCGAGAAGGTCGAGCCGGGCACCTACACCTTTGCCGCCAGCACCACCGTCGACGGCAAGGCCGTGCAGATGAACACCCTGCTGCCGGCCAAGGTGACCAGCGTCAGCTTCAACGCCACCGGCGAGATGGTGCTCAACCTCGCAGGTGTCGGCAAAGTGTCCCTCTCCGACGTACAAACCATTGGTATCTAAGGCCCGCTAGCGCGGCACAAGGAGCGAATTCATGTCTTTCAATATCGGCCTTAGCGGTCTGTACGCAGCCAACAAGCAACTGGACGTCACCGGCAACAACATCGCCAACGTCAACACCACCGGTTTCAAATCCTCGCGCGCCGAGTTCGCCGACGTCTACGCCGGGGCCAACCGCCTGGGCGTGGGCAAGAACCAGGTCGGCGCCGGCGTGCGCCTGGCTGCGGTTTCGCAGCAGTTCACCCAGGGTGACGTGGCCACCACCGGCAACGTGCTGGACATGGGTATCCAGGGCCAGGGCTTCTTCGTGCTGTCCGACAACGGCACGCGCGTCTACACCCGTGCCGGTGCCTTCCAGGCCGACAAGAACAACTTCGTGGTCACCTCCGACGGCCTGCGCCTGCAAGGCTACGCCGCCGACTCCAACGGCAAGATCCAGAAGGGCGTGCTGACCGACCTGAAGATCGACACCTCGGCGCTCAAGCCCAAAGCTACCACCCTGATCGACCAGGGCATCAACCTCAACTCCTCGGCCGGCGACATCCCGCTGACCGTCGATGACGGCACCGGCACCATGGTCCCGAACAAGGTGTTCGACCCCTCCGACGAAACCACCTACACCAAGTCGTTCCCGACCAAGGTGTATGACAGCCAGGGCAACGAGCACACCCTGGAGCAGTTCTACCGCAAGACCGACACCAACGAGTGGACCATGTACACCCTGGTCGATGGCCGCAACCCGTTCGACCCGTCCTCGACCACGCCACTGACCGGCACCATCAGCTTCAACAGCGATGGTTCGGTGAAGAGCATGTCGGCCGATGACACCGGCCACCCGGCAGGTTCGTCGTTCACCGTGACCAACAACACCTTCACCATGACCGGTTGGGTGCCCGCGGTTAAGGATTCGGCCGGCAACTGGGCAGGCAATGGCGCCACCGGCAATGCCGAGGGCCTGAAGCTGTCGATGAACAGCACCACCTCCTACAACACCGAGACCGCGCGCATGTCGCAGTCCCAAGACGGCTATGCCACCGGCATCCTGTCGAGCCTGAGCATCGACTCCACCGGCGTCCTGTTCGCCAGCTTCAGCAACCAGCAGTCGCGCGCCATTGGCCAGGTGGCGCTGGCCGGCTTTGCCAACGAGCAGGGCCTGCAGCAGATTGGCGGTACCCGCTGGACCGAGACCTACAGCTCCGGCATCCCAGGCATCGATGCGCCGAAGACCGGTACCCTGGGCAGCGTCGAGTCCAACGCCCTGGAAGGCTCCAACGTCAACCTGACCCAGGAGCTGGTCGAGCTGATCAAGGCGCAGAGCAACTACCAGGCGAACGCCAAGACCATCTCCACCGAAAGCACCATCATGCAGACCATCATCCAGATGACCTGATGGTCGCTGCTTGAGGGTGTGTGGCCGAACCCCTTTGTCATGAAGGGGTTCGTCGTTTTTGCCGGAGGCATCATGAAAAAGCTGCTGGTCGCATTGCTTGCTGCTTTTTGCCTGTACCAGGCGCAGGCGGGCACCGCGCCGTGGTGGCGCTGGGAAAGCCAGGTGGATGGGCGCCTGGTGTGCTCGCAGTGGTCGCCGGGGGAGGGCTGGAAGCGCTTTGCCGGGCCTTACAACAATGGTGGGTGCCGGGAGCGGTGAGGATGTACCGGCCCTATCGCCGGCAGCCGGCTCCCACAGGGTCGGGGCCAGCCGCATACCTTGTGGGAGCCGGCTCCCACAGGGTCGGGGCCAGCCGCATACCTTGTGGGAGCCGGCTTGCCGGCGATAGGGCCACATTGCCGCCACCGGCAACCTCGCGCCGGATAACCGGCGTCCACTTCCCAGGCATCCCCCGCAAAAGCCCGTATTCACGGGCTTTTTCTCACTTTCTCAAAGTTGGTTCGGAACTTGCTTCAGTGCCTGCACAGCAGCGGCAAGCGGCAAGCGCTCGCCAGTGCAGCGGAGGATGACTGTGGACAAGATGCTTTACGTGGCCATGACCGGCGCCAGCCAGAACGCGCTGGCGCAGAAGGCCCACGCCAACAACCTGGCGAACATTTCCACCAACGGCTTCCAGCGCGACCTGGAGCAGGCGCGCTCGATGCCGGTGTTCGGTGACAGCTTTCCGTCGCGGGCCTTTGCCATGACCGAGCGCCCGGCCACCGACTTCAGCGAAGGGCCGATGGTCGAGACTGGCCGTGACCTGGACGTGGCCGTGGCCGGGCAGGGCTTCATCGCCGTGCAGGCCCCCGATGGCAGCGAAGCCTACGTGCGTACCGGCAGCCTGAACATCGACGCCCTTGGCGTGCTGCGCGCCGGCAACGGCATGCCGGTGATCGGCAACGGCGGCCCGATCGCCATTCCGCCCGAGCAGAAAGTCGAAGTCGGCGAAGACGGCACCATCAGCATCCGCTCCATGGGCGAAGACCCGCGGGTGATGGCCGAGGTCGACCGCATCAAGCTGGTCAACCCCGACACCAAGGGCATGACCAAGGGCCTGGACGGGCTGATCCACACCGCCAACGGCCAGCCAGCGGCGGCCGACGTCAACGTGCGGGTGGTCTCGGGCTTTCTGGAGGGCAGCAACGTCAACGCCGTGGAAGAAATGACCTCGGTGCTGGCGCTGTCCCGCCAATTCGAACTGCACGTGAAGATGATGAACGCGGCCAAGGAAGGCGACGAAGCCATGGCGCGTGTTTTGCAACTCGGCTAACCACACTTGAACGGGTGCCGTAAAACAGGCGCACGAGGAGAAAACTGATGCTTCCGGCTCTTTGGGTCGCTAAAACCGGCCTGTCCGCCCAGGACACCAACCTCACGGTCATTTCCAACAACCTGGCCAACGTCTCCACCACCGGCTTCAAGCGTGACCGCGCCGAGTTCCAGGACCTGCTGTACCAGATCAAGCGCCAGCCAGGTGCCCAGTCGACCCAGGACAGCGAACTGCCGTCGGGCCTGCAGGTCGGTACCGGTGTGCGCATCGTCGGCACCCAGAAGAACTTCCAGACCGGCAGCCTGCAGACCACCGAGAACCCGCTGGACATGGCCGTCAACGGCCGCGGCTTCTTCCAGGTGCTGCAGCCGGACGGCACCGTCTCGTACACCCGCGACGGTACCTTCCACCTGAACTCCGACGGCCAGATCGTCACCGCCAACGGCTTCGCCCTGGAGCCTGCGATCGTGGTGCCGAACGACGCCCAGACCTTCACCGTCGGCCAGGACGGTACCGTGTCGATCACCACCGCCGGCAACCCGGCTGCGCAGGTCATCGGCAACATCCAGACCGCCGACTTCATCAACCCGGCCGGCCTGCAGGCCATCGGCGAGAATCTGTTCCTGGAAACCGCCGCCAGCGGCGCGCCACAGGTCGGTACCCCGGGCCTGAACGGCTTCGGCACCACCCTGCAGCAGACCCTGGAAAACTCCAACGTCAGCACCGTGGAAGAGCTGGTGAACATGATCACCACCCAGCGTGCCTACGAGATGAACTCCAAGGTCATTTCCACCGCCGACCAGATGCTGTCGTTCGTTACCCAGCAGCTCTAAGCCCTAGTCACCGTTACACCGTGAGGTAATGCGTCATGAAGCGTTCGTTGTCTGTCTTCGCCCTGGGGGGGGCGGTGTTGCTGGCTGGTTGCGTCGCGCCGACGCCCAAGCCCAACGACCCGTACTACGCGCCGGTTCTGCCGCGCACCCCGTTGCCGGCGGCGGCCAACAACGGTTCGATCTACCAAGCCGGCTTCGAGCAGGGCCTGTACACCGACCGCAAGGCCTTCCGGGTCGGTGACATCATTACCATCACGCTCAACGAGAGAACCTCGGCGAGCAAGAACGCCGGCTCGCAGATCCAGAAGAACAGCAAGGCAGACATTGGCCTGACCTCGCTGTTCGGCACCACGCCGAACACCAACAACCCGTTCGGCAGTGGCGACCTGAGCCTGGAAGCCGGCTACAGCGGTGACCGCACCACCAAGGGCGACAGCAAGGCGACCCAGGGCAACACCCTGACCGGTTCGATCACCGTCACCGTCGCCGAAGTGCTGCCCAACGGCATCATCGCCGTGCGCGGCGAAAAATGGCTGACCTTGAACACCGGCGAAGAGCTGGTGCGCATCGCCGGCCTGATACGTGCCGACGACATCGCCACCGACAACACCGTGCCCTCGACCCGTGTGGCCGATGCACGCATCACCTATTCGGGCACCGGCTCGTTCGCCGATGCCAGCCAGCCGGGTTGGCTCGATCGCTTCTTCATCAGCCCGCTCTGGCCTTTCTGAGTACGGATGAACATGTTCAACCTTAGGCAGCTGATTGCCGCAACCTTGCTCCTGTCCTGCGCGTTCGCTGCCCATGCCGAGCGCCTGAAGGACATCGCCAGCATTTCCGGCGTGCGTTCCAACCAGTTGATCGGTTACGGCCTGGTGGTGGGGCTCAACGGTACGGGTGACCAGACCACCCAGACGCCGTTCACCCTGCAGACCTTCAACAACATGCTGTCGCAGTTCGGCATCAAGGTGCCGCCGGGCTCGGGCAACGTGCAGCTCAAGAACGTCGCTGCGGTGTCGGTGCATGCCGACCTGCCGGCCTTCGCCAAGCCGGGCCAGGTGGTGGACATCACCGTCTCCTCGATCGGCAACTCCAAGAGCCTGCGCGGCGGCAGCCTGCTGATGACCCCGCTCAAGGGTATCGACGGCAACGTCTATGCGATCGCCCAGGGCAACCTGGTGGTCGGCGGCTTCGATGCCGAAGGCCGTGACGGCTCGAAGATCACCGTCAACGTTCCGTCGGCCGGCCGCATCCCTGGCGGCGCCTCGGTCGAGCGTGCGGTGCCGAGCGGTTTCAACCAGGGCAATACCCTGACCCTGAACCTCAACCGCCCCGACTTCACCACCGCCAAGCGCATCGTCGACAAGGTCAACGAACTGCTCGGCCCAGGTGTGGCCCAGGCCGTGGACGGCGGTTCGGTGCGCGTCAGTGCGCCGATGGACCCGAGCCAGCGCGTCGACTACCTGTCGATCCTGGAAAACCTCGAGATCGACCCGGGCCAGGCCGTGGCCAAGGTCATCATCAACTCGCGCACCGGCACCATCGTCATTGGCCAGAACGTCAAGGTCTCGCCGGCGGCGGTGACCCATGGCAGCCTCACCGTGACCATCACCGAAGACCCGATCGTCAGCCAGCCGGGGCCGTTCTCCAATGGCCAGACCGCCGTGGTGCCGCGCTCGCGGGTCAATGCCGAGCAGGAAGCCAAGCCGATGTTCAAGTTCGGCCCGGGCACCACGCTGGATGAGATCGTCCGTGCGGTGAACCAGGTGGGCGCAGCGCCCGGCGACCTGATGGCCATCCTCGAAGCCCTGAAGCAGGCCGGCGCCTTGCAAGCCGACCTGATCGTGATCTGAGGACGCTGGCGATGAACTCCAAGAGCCTGGTCTCCAGCACCGCCGACAGTGGCGCCTACACCGACCTCAATCGCCTGAGCTCGCTCAAGCACGGTGACCGCGACAGCGATGCCAACGTGCGCAAGGTGGCCCAGGAATTCGAGTCGCTGTTCATCAGCGAGATGCTCAAGGCCTCGCGCAAGGCCAGCGATGTGCTGGCCGACGACAACCCGATGAACACCGAGACGGTCAAGCAGTACCGCGACATGTACGACCAGCAGCTGGCCGTGAGCATGTCCCGCGAGGGCGGCGGTATCGGCCTGCAGGATGTGCTGGTGCGCCAGCTGTCCAAGCACAAGCCGGCGCCGGCCAACACCAGCCCGTTCCCGCGTATCGAGGGCAATGCCCCGACGCTGTGGGGCAACAAGGTCGCAGAGCCTGCGCACGCGGCCCAGTCGGCTGCGCGCAACGACGTGGCTGCGCTCAACTCGCGGCGCCTGGCCTTGCCGAGCAAGCTCACCGACCGCCTGCTGGCCGGCATCGTGCCGTCTGCAGGCGGCACGGCCGCAGCCACCAATACCGCCGCCGTGCCGGTGCGTGACGGCCAGCAGGTGGCCAGGGCCGTGGCGGTGCCAGACAACGGCCTGCGCATCACCGGCCGCGCCGTGGCCCAGCCGCCGCTGGCGCCGAAGAAGGCCTTTGCCGACAGCGATGAATTCGTCGCCACCATGCTGCCGATGGCCGAACAGGCCGCCAAGCGCATCGGTGTCGACCCACGCTACCTGGTGGCCCAGGCGGCGCTGGAAACCGGCTGGGGCAAGTCGGTGATGCGCAACAGCGACGGCAGCAGCAGCCACAACCTGTTCGGCATCAAGGCCACCGGCAACTGGCAAGGCGATTCGGCGCGGGCGATCACCAGCGAGTTTCGCGATGGCCAGTTCGTCAAGGAAACGGCGGCGTTCCGTTCCTACGATTCCTACCAGGACAGTTTCCACGACCTGGTCAGCCTGCTGCAGAACAATTCGCGCTATCAAGATGCGGTGAAGTCGGCCGATAAGCCAGAACAGTTCGTGCAAGAGTTGCAGAAGGCCGGGTACGCCACCGACCCGAATTACGCCAGCAAGATCTCGCAGATCGCAAGACAGATGAAGTCGTACGAGCAATACGCAGCGCTCGGTACCACAACGAAACTTTAAGGGCATGGAACCATGGCGAGTCTGATCAACATTGGTATGTCGGGGCTTGGCGCCGCGCAGTCGGGGATGTACACCCTCGGTAACAACATCGCCAACGCCGACGTCGAGAGCTACTCGCGCCAGCAGAACGTGCAGAAGACCAAGGGCGGCCAGCAGGTCGGCCAGGTCTTCATGGGCAGCGGCACCACGCTGGCCGACGTGCGCCGGGTGTACAACTCGTTCCTCGAGAACCAGCTGCGCACCACCACCTCGCTGAGCAGCGATGCCTCCTCCTACCTGGACCAGATCTCGCCGCTGGACACCGCCCTGTCGAGCAGCGACACCGGCATCACCGCCGCCCTGCAGAGCTTCTTCAGCGCCATGCAGGACGCCGCAGCCAAGCCCACCGAAGACGCCTCGCGCCAGCTGCTGCTGACCAGCGCGCAGTCGCTGAGCAAGCGCTTCAATACCCTGGCCGCGCAGCTCAACCAGCAGAACAGCAACATCAACAGCAACATGGCGTCGCTGGCCGACCAGGTGAACAACCTGACCAAGACCATCGCCGACCTCAATGACCAGATTTCCCGCGTCAGCGCCATCTCCGGCCAGCCCAACGACCTGCTCGACCAGCGCGACGGCGCCGTGCGCGAGCTCAACAAGCTGGTCGGCGTCGACGTGGTCGAGCGCGACGGCAATTACGACATCTACCTGAAGAACGGCCAGTCGCTGGTGCTCGGCAAGACTACCCAGACCCTGGGCGTGGCGCCGAACGCCACCGACCCGACGCGCATGAGCCTGATCCTCAACCGCGGCTCGACCAAGATGGACATCACCAACAGCACCACCGGTGGTGAGCTCGGCGGCCTGATCCGCTACCGCAAGGAAACCCTCGACCCCGCGCTCAACGAGCTGGGCCGCGTGGCCCTGGTGGTGGCCGATGCGATCAACAGCCAGCTGGCCCAAGGCATCGACAAGAACGGTGAATTCGGTGCCGCGCTGTTCGGCGACATCAACAGCCTCAGCGCCATCAGCCAGCGCAGCATCGCCAAGAACACCAACAGCGCGGGCTCCGGCAACCTTGACGTGACCATCAAGGACACCGGCAAGCTGAGTACCAGCGACTACCAGGTGACCTTCACCAGCGCCACCGGCTACAGCGTGCGCAAGCTGCCCGAAGGCACCGAAATGGGTAGTTTCGACCTCAACGACAACCCGCCGCCGGTGATCGATGGCTTCACCCTGTCGCTCAATGGCGGCGGCCTGAGCGCCGGTGACAGCTTCAAGATCACCCCGACGCGCAATGCCGCGGCTGGCATCGAAACCACGTTGACCGATCCCAAGCGCCTGGCCATGGCGTCGCCGCTGACCGGTACCAGCGGCTCGGGCAACAAGGGCACCGGCACCATCACCCAGCCAAACCTGACTTCCAAGCTGGATATCTACGATTCGGCCCAGCGTGCGCAACTGCAGACCGGCCTGAAGTATTCCACGCCGGTCAAGCTGGTGTTCGGCGACGACACCAGTTCGCCCCAGGCCTACAAAATGTACGACGCCAAGGGCACCGAGATCGGTAGCGGCACCATCGTGCCGGGCCAGGACAATACCTTGAAACTGTCGGTGCCGATGGTCGATGCCAATGGCAACTCGATGGGCAGCAGCTTCACCTTCGAGATGAATGTGTCTGGCGCGCCGAAGAACGGTGACAGCTTCACCGTCGGCATGACCGCTGCCGGCTCCGCCGACAATCGTAACGCCCAGTCGGTGATCGACCTGCAGACCAAGTCCACCGTCGAAGTCGGCGCCGATGGCAAAGGCATCAGCTTCACCGATGCCTACGCCAAGCTGGTCTCCAACGTCGGTGGCAAGGCCGGCCAGGCCCAGATGGACGCTGATGCCACCACGGCGCTGCACACCTCGGCGCTGGAGAGCCGCAACAACCTGTCGGGTGTGTCCATCGATGAAGAGACTGGCAACCTGATCAAGTTCCAGCAGTACTACACCGCGTCGTCGCAGATCATCAAGGCGGCCCAGGAAACCTTCGCCACCCTGATCAACAGTCTTTAAGGAGCCGTAGATCGTGAGCGTACGCATCTCTACTTCGCAGTTCTACAACACCAACCAGAGCAACTATCAGAAGAACTTCGCCAACACGGTGAAGACCCAGCAGGAGGCCAGCGACGGCATTCGCGTGCGCTCCGCCAAGGACGACCCGGTGGGCGCGGCGCGCCTGCTGCAGCTCGAACAGCAGCAGAACATGCTCAGCCAGTACCAGGGCAACATCACCAGCGTGCGCAATGCGTTGGGCACGGCAGAAAGCACCCTGAACTCGATCGGCACCATTTTGCAGCGGGTCAACGAATTGGCGGTCAGCTCCGGCAACGCCAGCTTCACCGATGCCGACCGCAAGGCCAACGCCGCCGAACTGGACTCGCTGGAACAGCAGTTGTTCACCTTGATGAACAGCAAGGACGAGAACGGCAAGTACCTGTTCTCCGGCTCCAAAGGGGATACCCAGCCCTACGTGCGCAATGCCGATGGCACCTACACCTACCAGGGCGACCAGACCCAGTTGAAGTTGCAGGTAGGCGACATGATCGGCCTGGCCGCCAACGAGACGGGTTACGACGCATTCGAACAGGCCCTGAACACCAGCCGCAGTGAAACGCACCTGACAGCACCGAGCCCTGACGATGGCCGCGTGAGCCTGTCCAATGGCCAGGTGTCGGGCAGTTCCACCTACAACGACCGTTTCCGCAGTGGCGAGCCGTATAGCGTCGCGTTCACCAGCAGTACCGAGTTCAAGATCACCGATGCCAACGGCAACGACGTGACCTTGGAAGCGACCCAGGGCGGCAAGTTCGACCCCAAGGGCGATAACACCATGATCAGTTTCCGGGGTGTCGACCTGCGCCTGGACATCAGCTTCAAGGCTGGTGACGAAGCCGACCCGGACGCCGCAATTGCCGGCCACACCTTCAGCCTGAGTTCCAAGGCTGACGAAATCAGCGGTACCCGCAGCCCAGGCAACCCGTCGTCGGTCCAGATCAATGGCGCCCAGGTCACCGACCAGGCCGCCTACAAGGCTGCTTTCCCGGAAGGCGCGGTGCTCAAGTTCACCAGTGCCACCGACTTCGAGCTGTACGCCTCGCCGGTCAGCGCCAACAGCAAGCCGATCTCCACCGGCACCCTCAATGGCAATACCGCCACCGCCATGGGCGTCGAATTCGAGTTGTCGGGCCCGCCGGCCGCAGGCGATTCGTTTGCCATCAAGGTCGACACCCACCAGACCCAGAACATTCTCGACACCATCGGCCAACTGCGCGCTGCGCTCAGTACCCCGGTCGACAATGACCCGGTGGCCAAGCAGAAATTCAAGGCGTCCCTGGATGCCGCCATCGGTAACGTCAGCAGCGCCAGCAACCAGGTGACCTCGTCGATCGCCTCGATCGGTGGGCGTGGCCAGGCGCTGGACGTACAGGCCGAGACCAACGAGGCCCTGAGCGCCGAGAACACCAAGACCCAGAGCTCGATTCGCGAAAGCGACCCGGCCGAGGTGATGGTGCGTCTGCAGATGCAGACCAACATGCTGCAGGCCTCGCTGCAGGCCTATGCCAAGGTCGCCGGCCTGTCGCTGGTCAACTACATCTGATAGCGCTCCATGCGTAGTCAATCGTGCGCCGCCACCGTCAGGTGCGGCGCACTTTTTTTTCCAAGGTCGCCAACGTGAACGAAAAGCCGCTCGTCAGTATTGTCATCCCCGCCTACCAGCCACGGTTCTTCTCGATGGCCTTGCACAGTGCCTTGAGCCAGACCTGCGAGGGCCTGGAGGTGCTGGTCTGCGATGACAGCGAGGGCGAGGAAATCGCGGCGATCGTGCGCGCGGCCCAGGCTGAGCAGGGCTCTGTGGTGTTGCGCTATGTGCGTAACAGCCAGCGCAAAGGCTTCATCGGCAACCTGCTGCAGGCGCTGACGCTGGCCAACGGCACGCTGGTCAAAGTGCTGTGTGATGACGATCGCCTGTTCCCCCGGTGCGTCGAGCATCAGGCCAAGGTGCTGCAGGAACACGCCGATGTCGGGCTGGTGCTGTCGCAGCGGGTGCTGGCGGATGAGAACAACTTCATCCTGCCGATGCGTGTGGCCAACGCACGCTTTGCCCAGGTCGACAGCCTGTTCAAGGGTGAGGACATGCTGGCCTTGCTCGATGGCCGGGCGGTCAACTTCCTGGGTAATTTCTCTGCCGCGCTGATGCGCCGCGAACAGGCGCTGCAATGGCTGCAGGCGCTGACGGGTGAAGGTCAGAGCTTCGTCGTCCTGATCGACCTGGCGCTGTTTGCCTGCCTCATGCGCCGCGCCAACATGGTCATGCTCAGCGAGCCCGGCTTGCTCGAGCGCCTGCACCCGCAGCGCCTGAGCAAGCAGCCGGCCCTGGTGCAAGGGGCTCCCCAAGAGTGGCGCTGGCTGTTGCAGATGGTTGCGGCGCGCAGCGGTGAACCGGCGCCAGCCAGTGGTTGGGTGCGTTACGTGTCGCTCGCCGAGGCGCACCAGCAACCGCGTGCCTGGCAAGAACTGTGCATAGCGCGGATCATCGGCAACTGGGCCACGCGCCTGAGCGGCCGGGTGGGGAGCGACTGCGAGAGCTATGCCGAGCTGTACCAGCAGTGGCTGGCGGCGCGGCGTTTCAGCGAGGCCCAGCGCAAGGCCCTGCCACAGACTGTCGCGGCTTGGCCGCGACAGCCCCGCATCGTGCCGGTGGTGCTGGATGTAGAGGGCGATGTGCAGGCGCTGCAGCAGACACTCGAGAGTCTGGCCGGGCAACTTTACCCCGTGCATGCCTGCGTGGTATTGGCCGAGCAATTGCCGCAAAGCGACATTGCCCTGTTGCATCAGCCCTTGCAGGCCGACTGGCCAAGCCAGCTGAACCAAGTCGTGACCTCGTTGCACGAAGCCGACTGGATCTACCTGCTGCGCGCCGGTGACCGCTTGAGCGAGTCGGCGATTTTGTTGCTGGCCGAGCGTGTCGCGGTGTTCCCGGGCATGGCCTGTGCCTACAGCGATGAAGGCGCCTGGCTTGACGGCAAGCCAGGCGAGCCGGTGTTCAAGCCTGGGTTCAACTTCGACTTGCTGCGCAGCTATCCCTATGTGGGGCGCACCCTGGCGTTCTCCCGTGAAGCGATGCTCGACCTCGATGGGCTGGATCCCACGTTCGCCGAACTGGCCCCGCACGACCTGCTCTGGCGTCTGGTCGAAACCCGCGGGCCACAGGTGGTCGAGCATATCGCCGAAGTCCAGGTGCAATCGGTCTTGAGCTTTGCCCAGTGGCTGTCGCTGCCGCAGGTGGTCGCCCAGAGCGAACCGGTGCTGGCGGCGCACCTGCGGCGGTTGGGGGTCGCTCATCAGATTCGGCACGACGAGCTGGCCCTGCTGAACCGTGTCGATTATGTGCACGACACTCAGCCACTGGTGTCGATCATCGTGCCCGCCGGTGAGGACCTGGAGCAGCTGCAGGCTTGTGTCCAGAGCCTGTTCGAGCGCACCGCCCATGGCCACTATGAAGTACTGCTGGTGGCCACGACGCAGGTCGCGCCGAGCATGGCGCAATGGCTGCAGGCCATGGCCGAGCTGGGCACGGGCATGCTGCGCGTGGTTCACCACGCCAGCCGTCAGCGTGTCGAGCTGGTCGATGCTGCCGCAGCCCAGGCCCGTGGTGAATACCTGCTGCTGCTTGATGCCTCGTTGCAGGTGCTGGACGGCCAATGGCTGAATGAACTGCTGCAGCACGCGCAGCGCCCCGAGGTGGCCATGGTGGGGGCCAAGCTGGTCGACGCACAGGGCCGGGTGGTCGAGGCGGGCCGGGTGCTGGGTGTTTCCAGTGGCGCAGGTCCGGCCTTTGCCGGCGAGGACCTGCTGGCGCGCGGCTACCTGCAGCGCCTGCAGGTGGTGCAAGACTGGAGTGCGCTTGGCGGCGACTGCCTGATGGTGCGCAAGGCCGTGTTCGACGAGGTCGGTGGGCTGGCTGGGCAGGGCCTGGAGCAGGGGCTGGCGGAGCTGGACCTGTGCCTGCGTGCCGGGCGCCAGGGATATCTGCTGGTGGGTACGCCCTATGCGGTATTGCTCAAGACCCAGGGCCAGGTGGCCGAGGCGCAGGTGAGCCATGAGCAGTTGCTGGAACAACAGCAGGTGTTTTGCCAACGCTGGTTGAACAAGGTCATCCTCGACCCTGCCTACAATCCCAGCCTGAGCCTGGCCAGCGCCGACTTCAGCCTTGAGCCAAGCTTGCGGGGCAGCTGGAATCCGCTGTGCGCTCGGACGTTGCCGTCGGTGCTGGCGTTGCCGCTGAACGACAGTGCGGTGGGCCATTACCGGGTCACCGAGCCGTTCAACCAGCTCGAGGCTGCCGGGCGGGTGGTCGGGCGCATCGCCTACGAATCGCCCAGCGTGGTTCAGCTCGCGCGCATGGACCCGGACGTGATCATCCTGCAGTTGCGCCATGCCGAGGATTCGGTGCGCGATATCGAACGTATCCAGCGCTTCTCCAATGCTCGCCGCGTATTCGAGATCGACGACTACGTGCTCAGCGCGCCGAAGAAGAATGCCCATGCACGCAACAAACCTGCCGATATCGAGCGGCATCTGCGCCGCGGCATCGGCTTGTGCGACCGCCTGGTGGTCACCACCCAGGCGCTGGCCAATGCGCTGTCCGACATGCATCACGATATCCGCGTGGTGCCGAACATGCTGGCGCCGCGGCTGTGGGCCAACTTGCCGCAAAGCCGCCGCGGCACTTCCAGCAAGCCACGCGTGGGTTGGGGCGGTGGTACCAGCCACAGTGGTGACCTTGAGGTCATCGCCGAGGTGGTGCGCGAACTGGCCGGCGAGGTGGAGTGGGTGTTCTTCGGCATGTGCCCGGACGCCTTGAAGCCCTACATCCACGAGTACCATCCAGGTGTCAGCCTGGCGGCGTACCCGGCCAAGCTGGCCAGCCTCGACCTCGACCTGGCCCTGGCGCCGCTGGAGTTCCATATCTTCAACGACTGCAAGAGCAACCTGCGCTTGCTGGAATACGGCGCCTGTGGCTATCCGACCATCTGCACCGACACCGAAGCCTACCGCGGCTACCTGCCGTGCACACGGGTCTACAGCAACAGTACCGAGCAATGGCTGGCGGCGATCCGCTCGCACCTGGCCGACCCCGCTGCCAGCTATCGCATGGGTGACGAGCTGCGCGAGGCGGTGATGCGTGACTTCGTGCTACGTGACGACAACCTACGCCATTGGGAGTGGGGCTGGCTGGCCGATTGAGCTGAACCCGGGGGGCCGATGCGGCCCCCTTTTTTTTCGGGCACACAGATTGGCGCATTTCCTGCAGTACCCGTCGATATCGCCATAAATCCTTCAACCCTGGCGGTCCGGGGGCGCGGAGTACATGAGGAAATCGATGAAGGCAGTCATTCTGGCGGGTGGGCTCGGCACGCGCATCAGCGAAGAGTCGCACCTCAAGCCAAAACCGATGATCGAAATCGGCGGCAAGCCAATTCTTTGGCACATCATGAAGCAGTATTCGGCGCACGGTATCCATGACTTCGTGATCTGCCTGGGCTACAAGGGCTACGCGATCAAGGACTTCTTCGCCAACTACTTCCTGCACACCTCGGACGTCACCTTCGACATGCGCGCCAACCGCATGGACGTGCACCAGAACTACAGCGAGCCATGGCGCGTGACCCTGGTCGATACCGGTGACGAGACCATGACCGGCGGCCGCCTGCGCCGGGTTGCGCGCTACGTCGAAGACGAGCAGGCGTTCTGCTTCACCTATGGTGATGGCGTTTCCGACCTCGACATCGGCGCGCTGGTCGACTTCCACCTGGGCCACGGCAAGCTGGCCACGGTCACCGCCGTGCAGCCGCCAGGGCGCTACGGCGCTTTGCAGCGTGACGGCCACCTGGTACACGGCTTCAGCGAAAAACCACGCGGTGATGGCGGCTGGATCAACGGCGGGTTCTTCGTCCTGTCGCCGAAAGTCATCCCTTACATCGCCGCCGATTCCACCCCGTGGGAGTCCGAGCCGCTGGTGACGCTGGCCGAGCAGGGCCAGTTGATGTCATTCGAACATGATGGTTTCTGGCACCCGATGGATACCCTGCGCGACAAGAACCACCTCGAGCAGCTCTGGAGCAGCGGGGAGGCACCATGGAAGCAATGGCCCTGAGCCCTGCGTTCTGGGCTGGCAAGCGCGTCCTGGTCACCGGCCACACCGGCTTCAAGGGCAGCTGGCTGGTGCTCTGGCTACAGAGCCTGGGGGCGCAGGTCACAGGCTTCGCCCTCGACCCGTCCACCGAGCCGAGCCTGTTCGCGCTGGCGCGTGTCGGCGAGGGGATCGATGACCGCCGCGGCGATGTACGGGACCTGGGCGTGCTGCTGGAGCTGGTCGCCGAGGTGCAGCCGCAGATCGTCCTGCACCTGGCCGCGCAACCGCTGGTGCGCGAAGGTTATCGCGACCCGCTGGGCACCTACTCGACCAACGTCATGGGTACGCTGAACCTGCTGGAGGCTGTGCGCCAGGTCGGTGGCGTGCGCGCCTGCGTGGTGGTTACCACCGACAAGGTCTACGCCAACCAGGAGTGGGCCTGGCCCTACCGCGAAAACGAAGCGCTGGGCGGGCACGACCCGTACAGCAGTAGCAAGGCCTGCTGCGAGATTCTCGCGCAGTCCTATGGCGCCTCGTTCTTCCCCGCCGAGCGTTTTGCCGAGCACGGCCTGAGCTTGGCCACGGCACGTGCTGGCAATGTGCTCGGTGGCGGTGATTTTTCGCCGGAGCGGCTGATCCCGGATGTGCTCAAGGCCTGGTCCGAGGGGGCGCCGGTGACGTTGCGTTGCCCGCAGGCAGTGCGCCCCTGGCAGCATGCGCTGGAGCCCCTGGCGGGCTATCTGAAGTTGGCCGCCGGCCTGTACGAGCAGGGCCAGCGCTTCGCCGGCGCCTGGAACTTCGGCCCAGGCGAAGATGACATGTGCAGTGTCGGCGAAGTGGTGCAGTTGCTCGCTGGCCTGTGGCCCGAGGCGCCTGGGGTCGAGTTCCAGAAAAGCGACATGCACGAAGCCGGCCTGCTGCGCCTGGACAGCTCGCGCGCGCGCCACTCGCTCGCCTGGCGCCCGCGCTGGTCGTTGCACGAATGCCTGGAGCGCACCCTGGGTTGGCACCTGGCCTGGCGCAAGGGCATGGATATGCGCGCGGTCAGCCTGACTCAACTTAGCCTGTACCAGGAGTCGCTGTGAGCCAGTACACCTTGCATCCCTTGCCGCTGTGGGGCCTGGCCCGGGTCGAGCATTGCCGTCGCGAAGATCCGCGTGGCGCCTTCACACGCCTGTACTGCGAAGACAGCCTGGAGCGCTTTGGCGCGCCTTTCCACATCCGCCAGATCAACCGTTCGCTGACCCGTGAGCGTGGCAGCGTGCGCGGCCTGCACTACCAGGCCGGGCCACAGCCGGAAAGCAAGTACATCACCTGCCTGCAGGGCGAGGTTTGGGATGTGGTGGTCGACCTGCGTGCCGGCTCCCCCACCTTTTTGCATTGGCACGCCGAACACCTGAAGGCCGGGGAGGGCAGCAGCCTGCTGGTGCCCGCCGGTTTTGCCCACGGCTTCCAGGCACTGAGCGATGACGCCGAGCTGCTCTACCTGCACAGCGCGGACTATGCGCCGGAACACGAGGGCGGCCTGTCGGTGCACGACCCGCGCCTGGCCATCGCGTGGCCGTTGCCTGTGATCAACCTCTCGGTCCGGGATCAGCTGCATCCTTGGCTGGATGACCGTTTCAGCGGAGTGTTCCTATGAATTGCCGTGGTTGCGGCAGTGCCCTGCACTTGCCATTGATCGACCTGGGTACCTCGCCACCCTCCAATGCCTACCTGCGTGCCGAGCAACTGGCCGAGGCCGAACAGTGGGTGCCGCTGAAGGTGGCGGTATGCGAGCAGTGCTGGCTGGTGCAGACCGAAGACTACACCCGCGCCGAGCAACTGTTCGATGCCGACTATGCCTATTTCAGCTCCTACTCCAGTTCCTGGCTGGCCCATGCTGAAGCCTATGTGGCCGGCATGGTCGAACGTTTCGCCCTGGATGCCCACAGCCGCGTGGTGGAGATTGCCGCCAATGACGGCTACCTGCTGCAGTACGTGGCCCGGCGCGGCATCCCTTGCCTGGGTGTGGAGCCGACCCGCAGCACGGCCGCCGCGGCGCGCGCCAAAGGCCTTGAGATCCGTGAGGTGTTCTTTGGCCGTGAGGTAGCGGCAGCGCTGCTGGCCGAAGGTTGGGGGGCCGACCTGATGGCCGCCAACAACGTGCTTGCGCACGTGCCGGACATCAACGATTTCCTGGGTGGCTTTGCCACCCTGCTCAAGCCCGCCGGTGTGGCGACCTTCGAGTTTCCGCACCTGCTGTCGCTGATTGCCGAACACCAGTTCGACACGCTGTACCACGAGCACTATTCCTACCTGTCGCTGACGGCGGTGCAGATCCTCTGTCAGCGCAATGGCCTGGAAATCTTCGATGTCGAGGAACTGCCGACCCACGGCGGCTCGCTGCGGGTCTTCGTGCAGCGCGTCGACGGCCAGCGGCGTGCCGTGGCAGCTGCGGTGGCGAACCTGCTGAGGCTGGAAGACGAGGTGGGCGTGCGCAGTGCCGAGTTCTACTCGACCCTGGCACCCGCCGCCGAACGCATCAAGTTGCAACTGCTGCGTTTCCTGCTCGAGGCCAAGGCCGCGGGCAAGCGGGTGGTTGGCTACGGTGCCGCCGCCAAGGGCAATACCTTGCTCAACTTCGCCGGGGTGAAGGCCGATCTGCTGGCCTGGGTGGCCGACGCCAATCCGCACAAACAGGGCAAGTTCCTGCCTGGCAGCCGTATCCCGGTGGTCGCGCCCGAGCGCCTGGTGCAAGAGCAGCCAGACTATGTGCTGGTGCTGCCGTGGAATCTGTTGCGTGAAGTGAGCGAACAGCAGGCGGTCATTCGCCAGTGGGGCGGGCAGTTCGTCATCGCCGTGCCAGAGTTGACCGTGCTATGAGCCGCCGGCACGTGCTGGTGACCGGTGCCACCGGTTTCGTCGGCCGGCACCTGGTGGCCGAGCTGCTGGCACGCGGCTGGCAGGTTCGCGCCCTGGCACGTGATGCCGAGCGAGCCCGAAGCCTGCCGTGGTTCGACCAGGTGCAGTTCGTCGCGGGCGATTTGCAGTTGGCCAGCGCCGAACAGGTCGCGGGCTGGGTCGAGGGTATCGACACCCTGGCACACCTGGCCTGGCCAGGGCTGCCCAACTACCAGGCACTGTTCCACCTGGAGCAGAACCTGATGGCCGACTACCGCTTCATCAAGCATGCGCTGCAGGGTGGGGTAGGGCAGGTGCTGGTGACCGGCACCTGTTTCGAATATGGCATGCAGAGTGGCCCGCTGGACGAGCAATGCCCGGCCCTTCCCGCGAACCCGTATGGCCTGGCCAAGCATAGCCTGCATCAGTTTCTCCAGGCCTTGCAGCGCCAGCACCCGTTTACCCTGCAATGGGCACGGCTGTTTTACCTGCACGGCGAGGGGCAGAACCCCAACAGCCTGCTGGCGGCGCTCGACCGCGCGATCGACAGCGGCGCGAGCGTTTTCGACATGTCTGCGGGCGAACAACTGCGCGACTTTCAGCCCATTACCGAGGCCGCGCGACAGCTCGCGGGCCTGCTGCAATGCAGCGATTTCTCGGGGGTGGTCAACTGCGCCAGCGGCCGGCCGGTGGCGGTCCGCAGCCTGGTCGAACAACGCCTGCGCGAGCGTGGCGCCGATCTGCACCTGAACCTTGGCCATTACCCTTACCCGACCCATGAGCCGATGGCTTTCTGGGCCGCTACCGATCGCTTGCAGCGGCTGCTGCAATCCACCCTTGCGCCCGCGCCACGCTGACGCCGCCGGGTCACCACTTTCATAGAGGCTTCACATGAGCGACAAGACGCCACAGCAGGTATTTGCCGAAGAGTGCCAGGCCGAGATTCGCGATCAGGGCAACGACCGTGCACTGTGCGACCTGGCCCAGACTTTCTATAACGAATCGGCCCGGCACAAGTACACCTACCACTTCAGCTGGATGGGCCGGCCGATCATCCAGTTGCCCCAGGACATGGTTGCCATGCAGGAGCTGATCTGGAACATCAAGCCGGACCTGATCATCGAATGCGGCATCGCCCATGGTGGCTCGATCATCTACTACGCGTCGATGATGGAGCTGGTCGGGCATGGCGAAGTGCTCGGCATCGACCTGGATATCCGTGCGCACAATCGCGAGGCCATCGAAAGCCATCCGATGTTCAAGCGCATCAGCATGATCCAGGGCTCCAGCATCGACCCGGCGGTGGTCGAGCAGGTACGCGCGCTGGCCGAAGGCAAGAGGGTCATCGTCGTGCTCGACTCCAACCACACCCATGAGCACGTGCTCGCCGAGCTGCGTGCCTACGCCCCGCTGGTGTCGGTCGACAGTTACTGCGTGGTGATGGACACCGTGGTCCAGGACATGCCCGAAGATGCTTTCCCGGATCGCCCCTGGGGTGTCGGCGACAACCCGCGCACTGCAGTGTGGGCCTACCTCAAGGAAACCGAGGACTTCGTCATCGACGCCGCGCTCCACGACAAACTGCTGATCACCGTAGCGCGTGACGGCTACCTGCGCCGCGTGCGCTGAACCCTCGAAGCCGACAACGGGCAGGAGCAGATATGCAGGCACATGCACAGCAGCCGAGCGATGCGTCGCTCAAGGATCGCCTCACCCTGGTGGTGATTACCCATAATCGCCCGGCGTTCTTGCGCCGGGCCTTGTACTACTACCGCAACTACCCGGCAACCATCCTGGTGCTGGACTCCTCGCAGCAGGCCGATGAACAGGTCGCCCGCGACTATCCGCAGGTCGATTACCGCCACTTGCCGCAGTTCTCCTACTCCGGGCTGCAAGACAAGCTGACCTACGGCGTCAACGAAGTGCGCACGCCATACATGACGTTCGCGGCGGTCGACGACTTCCTGCTATACGACGGCATGACCCGTTCGGTGGAGTTCCTCGAGCAGAATCCCGACTACGGCGTGTGCCATGGTTACGGCATGATGTACCTGGGCCGCGGTACCCAGGTGGATTTCTACAAGCGCGACAACCGGGTGCAGGAAGACTACTGCGCCGAACAACCCGAACAGCGCCTGATCGAGTTCATGGGCCAGTTCCTGCCGCCGTTCTACGCCGTCACTCGCACCGACCTGCTGCAGCAGTGGTACGCCTTGCTGCCGCCGGGCACCAACTTCGAGTGGCAGGAAATCGGCCATACCTTCTACCTGCTGGCCAATGCCAAGGCGCGCATCCTGCCGATCCCTTATGCGGTGCGCGAGGTTAACTACGGCGGCTCCGAGCACAACACCAACGTGCTTACCGTGCTTGCCTTGCAGGATGAGAAATCCCGCCAGGGCCGTGAAGCGTTCGCCGAGTTTCTGGCCTCGATCCCGACCGCGCTGAGCGGGCAGGGTGCAGAAGCGGTCAAGCGTATTGCCCTGGAAAGCTTCCAGGCGATGGCCAAGGGCCTCTTGACCGGCGTTTCGCTGCAAGGCTGCGTCATCGTGCGCTCGCACTGGAAATTGGCCGAGCCCGAGCCACGCCGTGTGTTTGGCGAGCAGCAGTTCGTCGAGATGCCGTTCTACAACAAGCCGATGTTCGACTTGCTGGCCGAGCTCGAATTCCTGATCCACACCCTGCCTGCAGGGCGCCAGCAGCTTATCGAGCTGGAGCCGATTTTGCTGCGCCAGGCGCAGCTGATGCAGGTGCATGCCAACGACGATGCGCGCACCCAGCGCAGCCGCCTGTGGGAAGCGCTGACCCTGAGCCCGTTCAACCGCACGGTGGTGGAGCGCCTGGTGGCCTCGCTGGAACAGGCCGGTGATGAGGCCGAGGCCGCCCCACTGCGCGATTGGTTGCATCGACTGCAGTCGGTGCCGTGCTACGACAGCCAGGCGCTGCTCGACAGCTTGCCTTCCGGCCAGTTGAGCAACTGGTTGCAAGCGCGCGAGCCAAGCGCCGAGCAGGCGCGCCAGGCCGCTCAGAAACTGGCCCGGCATCAGGGTGGCCCGACTTTCGGCATCCTGC
Organism: Pseudomonas sp. UBA6315; assembly: GCF_002438125.1. Classification (NCBI taxonomy): domain Bacteria; kingdom Pseudomonadati; phylum Pseudomonadota; class Gammaproteobacteria; order Pseudomonadales; family Pseudomonadaceae; genus Pseudomonas; species Pseudomonas sp. UBA6315. The sequence continues at coordinate 33,019 of NZ_DJTF01000078.1, read as the reverse complement.
TGCTCGACCTCGAAGCCGACATGGCCAAGCTGCAGGCAACCTTCGACAGCCTGATGAGCAGCCATAGCCGTGCCTTCAAGGTTGCGGTGCTGACCACCGGGGAACTGCCGGCGGTAACCCGGCCAGAGCAGACAGTGCACTTCATCCAGGTCACGATGCAGGATTACATCCAGCGCATGAACGAGGCTGCCCGCCATCTGGGGACTGACTGGATCCTGTTGGCCGAGAGTGGAGATCGCTTCACCGGCAGTGGCCTGCTACGCGCCGGGCTTGAGTTGCTGGGCGTCGAAGGCGTGCGCGCCGTGGCGATGGACGAACTGCAGGCCCAGGCCGACGGCTCGCTGCGCGAAGTACTGCGCCCGGGCGTGAACCTCGACTTGTTGCAAAGCGTGCCGGGCCTGATGGCGCGCCATTGGCTGGTGCGCCGCGACCTGTGGTTGCAGGCGGGCGGTTTCGATGCGCGCTATCCGCAGGCACTGGAATTCGACCTGTTGCTGCGTATGGTCGGCGAGCAGGGCATGGCCGGCTTGGCGCACCTCGCCGAGCCTTTGCTGATTTGCGCAGCGCAAGGTGAAGAGGGCCACGACCAGGAGCGCGCCGTGCTGGCGCAACACGTTGCCCAGCGTGGCTACGTTGCCTCGGTAGGTTCGGCGCACCCGGGCACCCTGCAGATCGATTACCGCCATCAGGAGCGGCCGGTGGTCAGCATCCTGCTGCACTGCCAGGACAACTTCGATGAACTGCAGGCCTGCATGGTCAGCGTGCTGCAGCGTACCCGCTACCAGAATCACGAGATCGTCATCGCGGACAACGCCAGCCAATCGGCCGCCTTGCGTGACTGGCTGGGCAGCCTGGCGGCGGCGGGCGACCGCGTGCGGGTCGTGCGCAGTGAGCAGCCGCTGGCGCCCGTGGCGATGCTCAACCTCGCCAGCCGTGAGGCCCGTGGTGAGTATTGGGTGATGCTCGACAGCGCGGCTGAAGTGCTCAACGCCAACTGGCTCGAAGGGCTGCTCAACCAGGCTCAACGCCCCGAGGTCGGTGTGGTGGGCGGTAAGCTGCTCGATGCTGGCGGCAAGGTCGTCGAAGCCGGGTTGGTGCTGACAGCGCAGGCTGGCGCGCGCGCCGCCTTCGTCGGCCAAACCAAGGATGCGCCAGGCTACCTGCAGCGTTTGCAGGTAGAACACGGCGTTTCCGCCGTGACGGGTTGCCTGATGGTCCGTGCCGAGCTGCTGCGGGCCGCCGGTGGTCTCGATGAGCTGGCGCCAAACCTGCGTGCGGCGCAGGTTGACCTTTGCCTGCAGGCGTCGGCAGCCGGGCTGCTGGTGGTGTGCACGCCCCAGGCCCAGGCGGTGCGCCATGCCCCGGTGGATGACGATGCGCTGGCCTGTGCAGCGCTGCGCGAGCGCTGGGCGCACGTACTGGCCCAGGACCCTTGCTACAACGCCAACCACCTGCATGGCGACAAGCTGTTCAGCGTCGACTTCGACCGCCGGGTCGAGTGGCAAGCGCTGATCGACTGAGCGCCGCTTCGACGAGAAGGCCCCAAGCCATGACTGCTCGGCGCAGTCATGGCTTTTTTATGGGCGCGCCGGCGCCTTGTATCATTTCGACAAAAAGCGCGTGACTTGAGAGTCAGAACGCGCATCTTCACTGTATATTGTCGAAACCGGGAACCGCTGCGTCGCCCCCCGGACAAGCCGTCAGGGATCGGAGCGTGCCGTATCGCCTGGCGTTTTGCCGTTTGGAGCGTGGTGGGTATTTCGCTGTTACTGAATTGGGAAGCCATATGATTGGCATTAAAAGCATCGCCAGCTACGTGCCGACAGAAGGCGTGGACAACTACGCCCAAGGCGCGAAGTTCGGCAAGGACCAGGATTTCATCTTTGGCAAGATCGGTTCGACCTTCTTGCCGCGCAAGGAAGCCGCCCAGGAAACCTCCGACCTGTGTGTCGAGGCTGCCAGGAATCTGTTCAATGCCAATCCATCGCTGGACCCGGCGTCCATCGATGCCGTGATCGTGGTCACCCAGAACGGAGATGCCGAAGGCCTGCCGCACACCGCTGCGATCGTTCAGCACAAGCTCGGCCTGCCCACGGCGATCGCCGCCTTCGACATCTCCCTGGGTTGCTCGGGCTACGTCTACGGCCTGTATGCGATGAAGGGCTTCATGGAGGCCGCGGGCCTCAAGAATGGCCTGTTGATCACCGCCGACCCGTATTCGAAGATCGTCGACCCCGAAGACCGCAACACCACCATGCTGTTCGGTGATGCTGCCACCGCCACCTGGATGGGCGAAGATGCCACCTGGCAGTTGGGCAAGTCGCTGTTCGGCAGTGACGGCGCCGGTGCCGAGCACCTGCGCACCACCGACGGCAAGTTCTTCATGAATGGCCGCCAGGTCTACAACTTTGCCCTGGTGAAGGTGCCTGCGCACCTGAACCAGCTGCTCGAAGCCAGCGGCCTGCAGGCAGGCGATATCGATCTGTATTGCCTGCACCAGGGGAGCGCTGCCATCGTCGATGCGGTGTCGGCGCGTTTCATCGATGGCGAGCACAAGCAGAAGTTCGTCAAGGACATGGTCGAGACCGGCAATACCGTGTCGTCGAGCATTCCGCTGCTGCTGGAAAAGCACGTGCTCGGTTCGCAGCACAAACGCATTGCCTTGAGTGGTTTTGGTGTGGGCCTGTCCTGGGGCTCGGCCATCATCGAGCGGCGTGACTGACCGCTTGACCTGCTGTTAGACGCCGCCGCTTCCAGGCGGCGTTTTCATTTCTGCCCTGGCGCTCGATTGCGCCTGAATTATGGCGTCAACTCCTTGATTTCATTGGGCTGGCAGGATGCCAGTAATTTTTTTTGAAAATCCCCTAAAGCAACCCGCCCTGACGACGATAACTATTACGAAGGTTCTCTGTGCCACACCCGGCGAATTGCCAAGGCCGGAAGCCGTAGTACCCAATCCAACGAGGAATTCGTCATGGCTTTGACCGTCAACACCAACACCACCTCTCTGGGCGTTCAGAAAAACCTGAACCGTGCTTCCGATGCACTGAGCACCTCGATGACCCGTCTGTCCTCCGGCCTGAAAATCAACAGCGCCAAAGACGACGCCGCCGGCCTGCAGATCGCTACCCGCATGACCTCGCAGATCCGTGGCCAGACCATGGCAATCAAGAACGCCAACGACGGTATCTCCATCGCCCAGACCGCTGAAGGCGCGATGCAAGAGCAGACCAACATTCTGCAGCGTATGCGCGAACTGGCTGTTCAGTCGCGAAACGACACCAACAGCAAAGACGACCGTGACGCGCTGAACAAAGAATTCGCGCAGATGTCGGACGAGCTGAGCCGTATCGCCAACTCCACCCAGCTCAACGGCAAGAACCTGCTGGACGGTACCGCTGGCGTTCTGACCTTCCAGGTCGGTTCCAACTCCGGTGCCAACAACCAGATCAGCATCAGCCTGGACAGCGGCTTCGACGCCACCACCATGGGTGTCGACTCGGCTACCATCGCCATCACCGGTTCGGACAGCGCTGAAGCCGAAGCCAGCATGAACGCTGCTCTGGACGCTATCGACAAAGCTCTGCAGACCATCAACACCACCCGTGCTGACCTGGGTGCTTCGCAGAACCGTCTGACCAGCACCGTCAACAACCTGCAGAACATCAACGAAAACGCCGAAGCCGCTCGTGGCCGTGTACAGGACACCGACTTCGCTGCCGAAACTGCCCAGCTGACCAAGCAGCAGACCCTGCAGCAAGCTTCGACTTCGGTTCTGGCCCAGGCCAACCAGCTGCCATCCGCTGTACTGAAGCTGCTTCAGTAATCGCTGATGGTGACCGGCGGGGGAGTGCACTTTGAGGCGCTTCCCCGCCTTTTCATTGCGAGGTGGTAAGCCATGGACATGAGCGTCAAGCTGAACCTGTCCTACCCGACTGTTCGACCGACTGATGCAGTCGTCGGCAAGCCGGTTGCCCGCTCGGCTGATGCGCCGGGTGGCAGTGATACGCTGGAACCCAAGGCAGTCAGTGCTGCCGAAAAAGGAACGGATGCCGAAAAGGTCAAGAATGCCGTTTCGGAAATCGAGAAGTTCCTCAGTTCGACCCGACGTAATCTGGAGTTCTCCACGGACGAAGAATCCGGCAAGATCGTGGTCAAGGTCATCGCCAGCGAGACTGGAGAGCTGATTCGTCAGTTGCCCTCGGAAGAGGCCCTGCGAATTGCCCACAGCCTGAGCGATGTAAACAGTCTTCTGTTCGACGCCAAGGTCTGACCGGCGGCGAATGCTTCAAGGCAAGTTCATGTCGGCCGTGCAGGAGCGGGGCTGACGTTGCGAAAAGAGGGATAACTGTATGGCGAGCACCATTGTCTCCAGTATCGGCCAGGGTACCGGGCTGAACATCACCGAGATGGTCGCGGCGCTTGTGTCTGCCGACACGGCGGCCAAGAAGGCGCAGATCACCCGGCAGACCAACAACAACTCCGCGATGATCTCCGGGGTGGGCTCGCTGCGCAGTGCCCTGACGACGTTCCAGGACGCCATGAAGAAGCTCAACGACTCCACCGCGCCGGCGTTCAACGCCTACGCGGCGAAGTCGGCCAACGAGGCGGTAGTGAAGGTCACGTCGGGCAACACCGCCGTACCTGGCAACTACAACATCGTGGTCAACAAGCTGGCCACCGGCTCCAAGGTCGCCAGCGAGGCGTTTGTCGGTGGCTCGAAATCCGCCATCAGCGAAGGCGAGTTGACTGTCAGCCAGGGCGGCAACAACTGGAAGCTGAACATCGCTGCCGGCTCGACGCTGGAAAGCGTGCGCGACCAGATCAACAAAGAACTGGGTGTGCAGGGCGTTTCGGCCAACATCATCAACGGTGAAGGCGGCTCGCGCCTGGTGCTGAGCTCCACGACCACCGGCAAGGGCTCTGACCTCTCGCTCAGCGGTATTCCCGAGTTGGAAATCGACGGCACCGCGCCGATGGCTGGCAGCGGCGCTGGCTACATCACGGGCCTGGCCCAGGATGCCGAGTTCACTATCGATGGCCTGAAGGCCACGAGTGCAAAAAACACCATCGAGAATGCCGTCAGCGGCATGAAAATCGAACTGACCGGCGTCAGCGCGCAGTCAGGTGGGGTTGGTACGCCTACCCAGGTGACCGTGGCTCAGGACAACGATGGCTTGCAGAAGTCCATCCAGTCGTTCGTCGATGCCTATAACACCCTGCAGAAAGCCATCACCTCGCTGACTTCCACCAGTCGTGACGCCAACGACAACCTGGTGCTCGGCCCGCTGACCAACGACCCGACCACGCGCTCGCTGGTCGGTGACGTGCGCAAGGTGCTCTCCGAAGTCGGCGCGGGCGACCAGCTGACCTCGCTCAGCCAATTGGGCATCAATACCACCAAGGACGGCACCCTGGAGTTCAACACCACCAAATTTACGGCGGCGATGAACGACAAGAAACTGGGGTCCGAGGTGCAGGAGCTATTCACCGGCAAGAACGGTATCTTCGAGCGGATGAACGCGGCCATCAATCCGTACAACGCCACCGACGGCAGCCTGGCCACGCGCAAGGCCAACCTCGACAAGGTGGCCAAGGATCTGGCGAACCAGCAGACCGCGCTGGACCGTCGTACCGAATCACTGACCGAGTCGCTGACCAAAAAGTATGTGGCGATGGACACCATGGTGGCCAAGCTCAACGCTCAGGCCAACCAGATCAAGTCGGTGTTCGATGCGCTGAACGCCCAGGCCAAGAATTCCTGATTGGGTCTGACTGACCGAGGCCCGGCGCGTCCCCCGACGCGCCGGGCTTTTCGTTTTGGCCCTAAAGTTTTTTGACGGGGCGGCGATACACAGGGTACAAGCAACCTTTTTCGCTGCAACGAGGTAGATCCATGAACCCGATGTTGGCCCTTCGGCAATACCAGAAAGTCAACGGTGTGGCACAGACTTCCGAGGCCAGCCCGCACCGTCTGGTGCAAATGCTCATGCAGGGCGGTCTTGACCGTATGGCCCAGGCCAAGGGCGCCATCGCGCGCGAGGACGTGGCCCAGAAGGGAATCCTCATCGGCAAGGCCATCGACATCATCGGTGGCCTGCGCGAAGGCCTGGACCTGGAAAACCACGCCGACAGCCTGGCCGAACTGGACAGCTTGTACACCTACATGAGCCGCCGCCTGGTCGAAGCCAACGTGAAGAGCGACCCCGCCATCATCGACGAAGTGGCGCGCCTGCTGATCACCGTGAAAGAAGGTTGGGATGCGATCGGCGACCCGTCGGCGGCTTCCTGATCAAGGAGGATGACATGACCGAGGTAATCGCCCGAATCGAACAGACCCGCGAGTTGCTGCTGGCCGCCCTGGCCAGCCGCGACTGGGATGCGGTCGGTGAACTCGACCTGCAATGCCGCCTGCGCATTGACGATGTGCTGACCGAGGCGCAGGGCAACGAGGCCGACGTGCGCGACAGCCTCGAGCAGCTTTTGCTCGTCTACCGCCAATTAATTGATGTTGCAAGTGGCGAGCGTCAATCAATAGTCGACGAGATGATGCAAATCCGTCAGGCGAAAAACGCGGCTAAGGTATACCATCTGTTCACGTGATCCACAGATGGGCAAAAAGCCGTCCGCCATTAATTTGACTGTATGCGTTTTTTTGACTTTACTAGTGGCTGTTTTCGAATTTCAGACGTCCGAACACTGACCATTCAGTCGGAATGATGTCGCGCATGCCTTCGGGCGCCGATATGACTAGGGAAGTTGCTATTGCATGTGGCGTGAAACCAAGATTCTTCTGATCGATGACGACAGCGCCCGCCGCCGCGACTTGGCGGTGGTACTGAACTTTCTCGGGGAAGAGAACCTATCGTGCTCCAGCCAGGACTGGCAGCAGGTAGTCGAATCGTTGTCTTCCAGTCGCGAAGTGCTCTGCGTGCTGATCGGTGCCGTCAATGCTCCAGCCGGAGTGCTTGGGCTGCTTAAGACCGTGGCAGGGTGGGATGAGTTCCTTCCGGTGCTGCTGATTGGTGAAATTTCTTCTGCGGACTACCCCGAAGAGCTTCGCCGCCGGGTGCTGTCCAACCTGGAAATGCCGCCCAGCTACAGCCAGCTGCTCGATTCGCTGCACCGTGCCCAGGTCTACCGCGAGATGTACGACCAGGCCCGCGAGCGCGGTCGCCAGCGCGAGCCCAACCTGTTCCGCAGCCTGGTCGGCACCAGCCGTGCCATCCAGCATGTGCGCCAGATGATGCAGCAGGTGGCCGATACCGACGCCAGCGTGCTGATCCTCGGCGAGTCCGGCACCGGCAAGGAGGTGGTGGCGCGCAACCTGCACTACCACTCCAAGCGCCGTGAAGCGCCGTTCGTGCCGGTCAACTGCGGCGCGATTCCGGCCGAGCTGCTGGAAAGCGAACTGTTCGGCCATGAAAAGGGCGCCTTCACCGGGGCCATCACCAGCCGTGCCGGGCGTTTCGAGCTGGCCAACGGCGGCACCTTGTTCCTCGACGAGATCGGCGACATGCCGCTGCCGATGCAGGTCAAGCTGCTGCGCGTGCTGCAGGAACGTACCTTCGAGCGGGTGGGCAGCAACAAGACCCAGAGCATCGATGTACGCATCATCGCCGCGACCCACAAGAACCTCGAGAGCATGATCGAGGAAGGCACCTTCCGCGAAGACCTGTACTACCGCCTCAACGTGTTCCCCATCGAGATGGCGCCATTGCGTGAGCGCGTGGAAGACATCCCGCTGCTGATGAACGAGCTGATCTCGCGCATGGAGCACGAGAAGCGTGGCTCGATCCGCTTCAACTCCGCGGCCATCATGTCGCTGTGCCGCCATGGCTGGCCGGGCAACGTCCGCGAGCTGGCCAACCTGGTCGAGCGCATGGCCATCATGCACCCTTACGGGGTGATTGGCGTGTCGGAGCTGCCGAAGAAATTCCGCTACATCGACGACGAGGACGAGCAGCTGGTCGACAGCCTGCGCAGCGACCTCGAAGAGCGCGTGGCGATCAACGGCCATGCGCCGAACTTCGCCAACCACGCCATGCTGCCGCCTGAAGGGCTGGACCTCAAGGACTACCTGGGCAGCCTGGAGCAGGGTTTGATCCAGCAGGCGCTGGACGATGCCAACGGCATCGTGGCGCGTGCGGCCGAGCGCTTGCGCATTCGCCGCACCACCTTGGTGGAGAAGATGCGCAAGTACGGCATGAGCCGCCAGGGCGGCGAGGACCAGGCCGAGGATTGATTTGGCCTGTACCGGCCCTATCGCCGGCAAGCCGGCTCCCACAGATGCACCACAAGTCTCAAGTGTTGTGGCGTTATCTGTGGGAGCCGGCTTGCCGGCGATAGGGCCGGGCCTGTAAAAACGCAAAACCCCCATCCCCGGCACGGCTATTGCTACACCGCTGGCACCACACCGTTTTTATGACGGTCAGCCACGCGAGAGAGCACGATGCCCCAGGCCGCCCACCATTCCCGAGCCCTTGATCTGCAGGGGCGTACCCCGGTCGAACAGGAGAGTCGAGAGGGGCTGGAGCAGGCGTTTGCCCTGTTCAACCAGGTTTCCTCCCAGCTCAACCAGTCCTACAGCATGCTCGAAGCCCGCGTCAGCGAGCTCAAGGGCGAGCTGGCGGTGGTCGGCGCCCAGCGCATGGCCGAGCTGAACGAGAAGGAGCGCCTGGCCAACCGCCTGCAGAACCTGCTCGACCTGCTGCCCGGTGGGGTGGTGGTGATCGATGACCAGGGCCTGGTGCGTGAAGCCAACCCCGCAGCCTGCGAGCTGCTTGGCGAGCCCTTGCTGGGCCAGCTCTGGCGCCAGGTGATCGGCCGCTGCTTCGCCCCGCGCAAGGACGACGGCCACGAAGTGTCGCTGCGTGACGGCCGCCGCCTGTCCATCGCCACGCGTTCGCTGGACGCCGAGCCCGGCCAGCTGGTGCTGCTCAACGACCTGACTGAAACCCGTCGCCTGCAAGACCAGCTGGCGCGCCACGAACGGCTGTCTTCGCTGGGCCGCATGGTGGCGTCGCTGGCCCACCAGATCCGCACGCCGTTGTCGGCCGCCATGCTCTACGCCAGCCACTTGGCCGATGGCGAGCGCGAGCTCGCGCCAGAGACCCGTCAGCGTTTTGCCGGCAGCCTCAAGGAGCGCCTGCACGAGCTCGAGCACCAGGTGCGCGACATGCTGGTGTTCGCCCGCGGCGAGCTGCCGATGACCGACCGGCTGACCCCCAAAGCCCTGTTCCAGGCCCTGCAGCACGCGGCCCAGGCCCATGTGCAGGGGCATGCCGTGCGCTGGCAGTGCGACACCCACCTGGGCGAGCTGCTGTGCAACCGCGATACCCTGGTCGGCGCCTTGCTCAACCTGATCGAAAATGCCCTGCAGGCCAGCGAAAGCCCGGCGCGGCTCAAGGTGCACCTGTTCCGCCGCCAGCACAGCCTGCACCTGTGCATCAGCGATGCCGGCAGCGGCATTGCGCCAGAGCTGCTTGGGCGCCTGGGCGAGCCGTTCCTCACCACCAAGGCCACCGGCACCGGGCTCGGGCTGGCCGTGGTCAAGGCCGTGGTGCGTGCGCATCAGGGCAGTCTGCAACTGCGTTCCAGGGTCGGCCGCGGCACCTGCGTGAAGGTGGTGCTGCCACTGATCGACGGCCAGCCGGCGGAGGGCCTGTGATGCCCATCAAGGTGCTGCTGGTCGAAGACGACCGCGCCTTGCGCCAGGCGCTGGGCGACACCCTGGAGATCGGTGGCTTCGCCTACCAGGCCGTAGGCAGTGCCGAGGAGGCGCTGCAGGCGGTGGCGGGGGAGGCGTTCAGCCTGGTGGTCAGCGATGTGAACATGCCAGGCATGGACGGCCACCAGCTGCTGGCGCAATTGCGCCGCCATTACCCGCAGCTGCCGGTGCTGCTGATGACCGCCCACGCCGCCGTGGAGCGTGCCGTCGAGGCCATGCGCCAGGGCGCGGCGGACTACCTGGTCAAGCCGTTCGAACCCAAGGCGCTGCTGAGCCTGGTCGAGCGCCATGCGGCGGGGCGCCTTGGCGCAGATGAAGGGCCAGTGGCCAACGAGGCGGCCAGCCGGCAACTGCTGGAGCTGGCCGCGCGGGTGGCGCGCAGCGATTCCACGGTGCTCATTTCCGGCGAGTCGGGTACTGGCAAGGAAGTGCTGGCGCGCTACATCCACCAGCAGTCGCCGCGTGCGGCCCAGCCGTTCGTGGCGATCAACTGCGCGGCGATCCCCGACAACATGCTCGAAGCCACGCTGTTCGGCCATGAAAAGGGCGCCTTCACCGGCGCCATCGCTGCCCAGGCCGGCAAGTTCGAGCAGGCCGAAGGCGGCACCTTGCTGCTCGACGAAATCTCCGAGATGCCCCTGGGCCTGCAGGCCAAGTTGCTGCGCGTGCTGCAGGAGCGTGAAGTGGAGCGGGTCGGCGGGCGCAAGCCGATTGCCCTGGACATCCGCGTGCTGGCTACCAGCAACCGCGACATGGCCGGCGAAGTGGCGGCCGGGCGCTTCCGTGAAGACCTGTTCTATCGCTTGTCGGTGTTCCCCTTGGCCTGGCAACCGCTGCGCGAGCGCGCCGGCGACATCCTGCCGCTGGCCGAGCGCCTGCTGGCGCGGCACGTGGCGAAGATGAAGCATGCGCCGGTGCGCCTGTCGGCCGAGGCCCGCGCCTGCCTGCAAGCGCACAGCTGGCCGGGCAACGTGCGCGAGCTGGACAACGCCTTGCAGCGGGCGCTGATCCTGCAGCAGGGCGGGGTGATCGAAGCGGCGGATTTCTGTCTGGCAGGCGCCATTCCATTGTCGGCTGCGGCGCAGGCCACTATTGCGCCAGTATCCGAGCCGGCCACGGCGGATGCCGGCGGCCTGGGCGACGACATGCGTCGTCACGAATTCCAGATGATCATCGACACCCTGCGCGCCGAACGCGGTCGCCGCAAGGAGGCTGCCGAACGGCTCGGCATCAGCCCGCGCACCCTGCGCTACAAGCTGGCGCAGATGCGTGATGCCGGCCTGGACGTGGAAGCCAGCCTGTACGGCTGATCGCGCCAATTCAAAGATCGTCGAGCGGGCTGGCACTCTTGTTGCTAGTTCTGGGCTATCCGCCGCATGAGTGTCAAAAAAATGCGGCCGCCGGAGAGAGAAGTTCATGAGCCAAGGTGTTGAATTCAATCGTCTGATGTTGGACATGCGCGCCATGCAGGCAGAAGCCATGTCCGCGCCCAAAGCCACTGCCGCGCCTGAGCTGGCGCCGGGGCAGAGCAGCTTTGCCGACATGCTCGGCCAGGCCATCGGCAAGGTGCATGAGACCCAGCAGGCGTCGACCCAACTGGCCAATGCCTTCGAAATCGGCAAGAGCGGCGTCGACCTGACCGACGTGATGATCGCTTCGCAGAAAGCCAGCGTGTCCATGCAGGCGTTGACCCAGGTACGCAACAAGCTGGTCCAGGCGTACCAGGACATCATGCAGATGCCGGTTTGAGGACGGAAGTGAGTCATGGCTGAAGCAGTCGTCGAAAACGCCCCCGCCAAGAGCGGTTCGCCCGCGAGCAAGCCGCCGCTGTTCGGCATGGCGTTTCTGGAAAACATCTCGCAGATGCCCATGCTGCGCCAGGTTGGCCTGCTGGTCGGGCTGGCGGCGAGCGTGGCGATCGGCTTCGCCGTGGTGCTGTGGTCGCAGCAGCCGGACTACCGCCCGCTGTATGGCAGCCTGGCCGGCATGGACACCAAGCAGGTCATGGATACCCTGGCCGCTGCCGACATCCCCTACAACGTCGAGCCCAACTCCGGGGCTCTGCTGGTCAAGGCCGACGACCTCTCCCGTGCGCGCCTGAAACTGGCAGCCGCCGGCGTGGCGCCAAGCGATGGCAACGTCGGTTTCGAACTGCTCGACAAGGAGCAGGGCCTGGGCACCAGCCAGTTCATGGAAGCCACCCGCTACCGCCGCAGCCTGGAAGGCGAGCTGGCGCGCACCGTTTCCAGCCTGAACAACGTCAAGGCCGCCCGCGTGCACCTGGCGATCCCGAAAAGCTCGGTGTTCGTGCGCGACGAGCGCAAGCCCAGCGCCTCGGTGCTGGTCGAGCTGTACCCGGGGCGTTCGCTGGAAGCGGGCCAGGTGATGGCCATCGTCAACCTGGTCGCCACCAGTGTGCCGGAGCTGGACAAGTCGCAGGTCACCGTGGTCGACCAGAAGGGCAACCTGCTCTCCGAGCAGCTGCAGGACACCGCCTTGACCATGGCCGGCAAGCAGTACGACTACAGCCGCCGCATGGAAGGCATGCTCACCCAGCGCGTGCACAACATCCTGCAGCCGGTACTGGGCAACGACCGCTACAAGGCCGAAGTGTCGGCTGACCTTGACTTCAGCGCGGTCGAATCGACCTCCGAGCAGTTCAACCCGGACCAACCAGCACTGCGCAGCGAGCAGTCGGTCAACGAGCAGCGCGCCAGCAGCCAGGGCCCGCAAGGCGTGCCGGGTGCCCTGAGCAACCAGCCACCAGGCCCGGCCTCGGCGCCGCAGACCACCGCGGGCGCCCCGGGCGCCGCCGCCGCGATCCAGCCTGGCCAGCCTTTGGTGGACGCCAACGGCCAGCAGGTCATGGACCCGGCCACCGGCCAACCGATGCTCGCGCCGTACCCTTCGGACAAGCGCCAGCAGACCACCAAGAACTTCGAGCTGGACCGCTCCATCAGCCACACCCGCCAGCAGCAGGGGCGCCTGACCCGCCTGTCGGTGGCAGTGGTGGTCGATGACCAGGTCAAGGTCGACGCCAACGGCGAAACCACCCGTGCGCCGTGGGGCGCCGAAGACCTGGCGCGCTTCACCCGCCTGGTGCAGGACGCGGTGGGCTTCGATGCCAGCCGTGGCGACAGCGTGACGGTGATGAACGTGCCGTTCGCCGCCGACCGCGGCGAGGTGATCGCCGACATCGCCTTCTACCAGCAGCCGTGGTTCTGGGACATCGTCAAGCAAGTGCTGGGCGTGCTGTTCATCCTGGTGCTGGTGTTCGGCGTGCTGCGCCCGGTACTCAACAACATCACTGGCGGCGGCAAGCATGCTGCCACGGACAGCGACATGGAGCTGGGCGGCATGATCGGTCTGGATGGCGAACTGGCCAACGACCGCGTCAGCCTGGGTGGCCCGACAAGCATTCTGTTGCCAAGCCCGAGCGAGGGTTACGAGGCGCAGCTCAACGCAATCAAAGGCCTGGTGGCCGAAGACCCGGGCCGCGTGGCCCAGGTCGTGAAAGAGTGGATCAACGCCGATGAGTGACAATCGAGCCATTACCGCCAAGCTCAGCCGGGTCGACAAGGCAGCCATCCTGCTGCTGTCGCTCGGCGAGACCGATGCTGCGCAAGTGCTGCGACACATGGGCCCCAAGGAAGTGCAGCGGGTTGGTGTGGCCATGGCGCAGATGGGCAACGTGCACCGCGAGCAGGTCGAGCAGGTGATGAGCGAGTTCGTCGAGATCGTCGGCGACCAGACCAGCCTGGGCGTGGGCTCCGATGGCTACATCCGCAAGATGCTCAACCAGGCCCTGGGCGAAGACAAGGCCAACGGCCTGATCGACCGCATCCTGCTTGGTGGCAACACCAGCGGCCTGGACAGCCTCAAGTGGATGGAGCCGCGTGCGGTGGCCGACGTGATCCGCTACGAGCACCCGCAGATCCAGGCCATCGTGGTCGCCTACCTGGACCCTGACCAGGCCGGCGAAGTGCTGAGCAACTTCGACCACAAGGTACGCCTGGACATCATCCTGCGCGTGTCGTCGCTCAATACCGTGCAGCCGGCGGCGCTCAAGGAGTTGAACCAGATTCTCGAGAAGCAGTTCTCGGGCAACTCCAATGCCGCGCGCACCACCCTGGGCGGCATCAAGCGCGCCGCCGACATCATGAACTTCCTCGACAGCTCCGTGGAAGGTGCACTGATGGACTCGATCCGCGAGATCGACAACGACCTGTCGGAGCAGATCGAAGACTTGATGTTCGTCTTCAACAACCTGGCCGATGTCGACGACCGCGGCATCCAGGCGCTGCTGCGCGAGGTGTCCTCCGATGTGCTGGTGGTGTCGCTCAAGGGCGCCGACGAGCGGGTCAAGGACAAGATCTTCAAGAACATGTCCAAGCGTGCCTCGGAGCTGCTGCGCGACGACCTGGAAGCCAAGGGCCCGGTGCGCGTCAGCGACGTCGAGACCGCGCAGAAGGAAATCCTCACCATCGCCCGGCGCATGGCCGAGGCCGGCGAGATCGTGCTCGGCGGCAAAGGCGCCGAGGAAATGATCTGATCCACAGGTCCTCTGTAGGAGCGGCCTTGTGTCGCGAAAGGGCTGCGAAGCGGCCCCAGAATTCAGGATTCAGGATTCAGAATTTCAGTGTTGTTGCATAAATTGCTGGGGCTGCTGTGCAGCCCTTTCGCGACACAAGGCCGCTCCTACAGGGGGCGCATTGGTCGAACAGGGTTTTTGAGTACCTGAGAACATGCCCACCAAAGAATCCCACCCCAGTGACCTGATCCGCGCCCGCGACCTCGTGGGCGTCGACGTCTGGGCGTTGCCCAGCTTCGACCCGGAGCCTGCGCCCGAGCCGGAACCGGAACCGGAAGTGGTCGAGGAAGAAGTCGAGGAAGTGCCGCTGGAGGAAGTCCAGCCGCTGACCCTCGAAGAACTCGAAGCGATCCGCCAGGAGGCCTACAACGAAGGCTTCGCCACCGGCGAGCGCGAAGGTTTTCACAGCACCCAGCTGAAGGTGCGCCAAGAGGCCGAGGAAGCGCTCAATGCCAAGCTGGCCAACCTTGAGCAACTGATGGAGCACCTGCTCGAGCCCATCGCCGAGCAGGACACGCAGATCGAAAAGACCATGGTGCACCTGGTGGCGCACATGGCCCGCCAGGTCATCGGCCGCGAACTGCGCAGCGACTCCAGCCAGATCACCCAGGTGCTGCGCGAAGCCTTGAAGCTGCTGCCCATGGGCGCCGACAACATTCGCATCCACCTCAACCCCCAGGACTTCGAGCTGGCCAAGGCCCTGCGCGAGCGCCACGAGGAGAGCTGGAAGCTGCTCGAGGACGATGCCCTGCTGCCCGGTGGTTGCCGGATCGAGACCTTGCACAGCCGCATCGACGCGACCATGGAAACGCGCATCGAGAAGGCCGTGGCGCAGCTGTTCGACCAGCTGCACGACCACGCCCTGCACCCGGCGGCGCCGGATGTGTCGGTCGAGATAGGCGCCAGCGATGCGCCTTGACCGCACCAGCTTCGGCAAGCGCCTGAGCGGCTACGCCGAAGCCATCGAGCTGCCGGCGCAGCCCGTGGTCGAAGGCCGCCTGCTGCGCATGGTCGGCCTCACCCTCGAGGCCGAGGGCCTGCGCGCCGCGGTCGGCGGGCGCTGCCTGGTGATCAACGACGACAGCTACCACCCGGTACAGGTCGAAGCCGAGGTCATGGGCTTTTCCGGCAACAAGGTGTTCCTCATGCCGGTCGGCAGCATCGCCGGCATCGCCCCGGGGGCGCGGGTGGTGCCGCTGGACGACAGCGGCCGCCTGCCCATGGGCATGAGCATGCTCGGCCGGGTGCTCGACGGCGCCGGCCGCGCGCTGGACGGCAAGGGCGGGATGAAGGCCGAAGACTGGGTGCCGATGGATGGCCCGATCATCAACCCGCTCAACCGCGACCCGATCAGCCAGCCGCTGGACGTGGGCATCCGCAGCATCAATGGCCTGCTGACCGTCGGGCGCGGGCAGCGCCTGGGCCTGTTCGCCGGTACCGGCGTGGGTAAATCGGTGCTGCTGGGCATGATGACGCGCTTCACCGAGGCCGAGATCATCGTGGTCGGGCTGATCGGCGAGCGGGGCCGCGAGGTGAAGGAATTCATCGAGCACATCCTCGGCGAAGAGGGCCTCAAGCGCTCGGTGGTGGTCGCATCCCCCGCCGACGATGCGCCGCTGATGCGTCTGCGTGCGGCCATGTACTGCACGCGCATCGCCGAATATTTCCGCGACAAGGGCAAGAATGTCCTGTTGCTGATGGACTCGCTGACCCGCTTTGCCCAGGCCCAGCGTGAAATCGCCCTGGCCATCGGCGAGCCGCCGGCGACGCGCGGCTACCCGCCGTCGGTGTTCGCCAAGCTGCCCAAGTTGGTGGAGCGCGCCGGCAACGGCGAACCCGGGGGTGGCTCGATCACTGCGTTCTATACCGTGTTGTCCGAAGGCGACGACCAGCAGGACCCGATCGCCGACTCGGCGCGTGGCGTGCTCGACGGCCACTTCGTGCTGTCCCGGCGGCTGGCCGAGGAAGGCCACTACCCGGCCATCGATATCGAGGCCTCGATCAGCCGGGTCATGCCGCAAGTGGTCGATGCTGACCACCTGCGCCAGGCGCAGAAATTCAAGCAGCTGTGGTCGCGCCTGTCGCAGAGCCGCGACCTGATCAGCGTCGGCGCCTATGTCGCCGGCGGCGATCCGGAAACCGACCTGGCCATCGCCCTGCAGCCCAAGCTGGTGGACTTCCTGCGCCAGGGGCTGGACGAGAATGTCGGCATGGCCCAGAGCCGCCAGCAACTGGGGTCGATCTTCATGCCCCCGGGCAATGGTTGAGTAGCCCATGAGCATGCCCAGCCGTGCCGCGCGCCTGGCGCCGGTGGTGAACATGGCCGAGGAGGCCGAGCGCAAGGCTGCCCAGCGCCTGGGGCATTTCCAGCAGCTGGTGGCCCAGGCCCAGGCCAAGCTGGGCGAGCTCGAGTCGTTTCGCGAGGGCTACCAGGCGCAGTGGATCGAGCGCGGCGGGCAGGGTGTCGATGGCAGCTGGCTGCTCAACTACCAGCGCTTTCTGGCCCAGCTCGAAACGGCCATGACCCAGCAGCGCCAGAGCCTGCTCTGGCACCAGAACAACCTGAAGAATGCCCGTGGTACCTGGCAGCAGGCGTATGCACGGGTCGAAGGGCTGCGCAAGCTGGTGCAGCGGTACATGGACGAAGCGCGGCGGGCCGAAGACAAGCGCGAGCAGCGTTTGCTCGACGAACTGTCCCAGCGGCTGCCCCGGCAGGGGCATCTGTAACCTGCGGCGGCCCTATCGCCGGCAAGCCGGCTCCCACAGGAGCCGTGCCAGTGCCCTACCTGTGGGAGCTCATCAGGCATACCCGGTTTGCCACTACCGCTAGCGCCTGCTAAACCTTGAAGAGTTGCATTCGCCATCATCGAAGGAATCGCTAGCATGGCAGTCGAGACCGATTTTTCGCAGGACGGGAAAAAACTCACGATCAAGGTCAAGGGGCGCTTCGATTTCGGCAAGCATCAGGAGTTTCGCGATGCTTACGAGCGCCAGGCGAAAAAGCCCGACTCGGTCGTGGTCGACCTGAAGGACACCACCTACCTGGACAGCTCCGCGCTCGGCATGCTGCTGTTGCTGCGCGACCACGCCGGCGGCGATGACTCGGACGTGCGGGTGGTGCATGCCAGCTCCGACGTGCGCAAGATCCTGGCCATCTCCAATTTCGAAAAACTGTTCGACATCAGTTGAACGCCCAGATGCCTCCCGAACAGGCGTTGACCGTGCTGGTGGCCGAAGATGGCGCCACCGACCGCCTGTTGCTGGCGCAGATCGTCCGGCGCCAGGGGCATCAGGTCTTCACGGCGGAAAACGGCGAACAGGCGGTGGCGCTGTTCGCCGAAAAGCGCCCGCATATCGTCTTGCTCGATGCCTTGATGCCGGTGATGGACGGCTTCGAGGCGGCGCGGCAGATCAAGGCCCTGGCCGGCGAGGCGCTGGTGCCGATCATCTTCCTGACCTCGCTGAACGAGGAGGGTGCCCTGGTGCGCTGCCTGGAGGCCGGGGGCGACGACTTCATGGCCAAGCCCTACAGTGCGGTGATTCTCGGCGCCAAGATCCGCGCCATGGACCGCCTGCGCCGGCTGCAGGCGACGGTCCTCGAACAACGCGACCTGATCACCCGCCATCACCATCACCTGCTCAACGAACAGCGGGTGGCCAAGGCGGTGTTCGACAAGGTCGCCCATTCCGGCTGCATCACCGCACCTAACATCCGTTACTTGCAGTCGCCTTACGCGCTGTTCAACGGCGACCTGCTACTCGCGGCGTTCACGCCCTCGGGTGACATGCACGTGCTGCTCGGCGACTTCACCGGGCACGGCCTGCCGGCCGCCGTCGGCGCCATGCCCCTGGCCGAGGTGTTCTATGGCATGACCGCCAAGGGCTACGGCCTGGCGCAGATGCTGCGCGAGATGAACGCCAAGCTCAAACGCATCTTGCCGGTCGACATGTTCTGCTGCGCGCTGCTGCTGAACCTGAGCGTGCAGCGCGGCACCGTGGAGGTGTGGAACGGCGGCATGCCGGATGGCTACCGGCTGTCGGGCGCAGGAGAGGTGCTGTCCACCCTGGCCTCGCGCCATCTGCCGCTGGGCATTCTCGCCGCCGAGCGCTTCGACGACAGCACCGAGGTACTGCCGCTGGCGGCGGGCGAGCGGTTGCTGCTGCTGTCCGACGGGGTGGTCGATACTGCGGACGATCAGGAGCGGCTGTTCGGCGTCGAGCGCCTGCGCACGGTGCTGGCGGCCAACCGCGACCCGGTGCGCCTGTTCGACGAGGTGATGCAGGCGTTGCAGGGTTTTGGCGGGCGCCCGCGGGACGACATCAGCCTGTGTGACATCCGCATGTTCGCCACCGAAGAGCGGGTGCCGGCGCCAACCCTCTATTCCGACAGCGGGCGCTCCAGCCCGCTGGACTGGTCGCTGGGCTTCGAACTGCGTGGCGAGAGCCTCAAGCGATTCAACCCGGTGCCCTACCTGGTGCAATTGCTGCAGGAGATCCACGGCTTGCGGCCGCGCACCGGGGCGTTGCACAGCGTGCTCAGCGAGCTGTATTCCAATGCCCTGGAGCATGGCGTGCTGGGCCTGGATTCGCGGCTCAAGCGGGACGTGCAGGGCTTTGCCGATTACTATCAGGAGCGCGCCCGGCGGCTGGGCGTGCTGGCCGAGGGCTTCGTGCGCATCGACCTGAAAGTGGAACCGCTGGCCGGCGGTGGGCGTCTGATGATCGAAGTGCGCGACAGCGGCGCCGGCTTCGATGTGCAGCGGGTGCTTTCGCGCCCGCCGCAGGACCAGGGCCTCAGTGGTCGTGGCCTGAGCCTGGTGCGACGGCTTGCCAGCAGCGCGCAGTGGCGCGAGGGCGGGCGTTGTGCCCAGGTGCATTTCGAATGGTGAGCCGCCGGGCGGCTCGGTCATAATCCGGCTTGATCAAGGAGTGAGCAAGTGACTGACATGCATATCGACCACAGGGTGCTCAGGGACCTGCAAGAGGTGATGGAGGAGGGCTACCTGCAGTTGCTGGAAACCTTCCTGGAAGACTCCGAGCGGCGCCTGAGCCAGTTGCACGGTGCCCGCACTGCCGATGAGCTGGGCATGGCGGCCCACAGCTTCAAGGGCAGCAGCGGCAACATGGGCGCAGTCGGCCTGGCCCAGCTTTGCCAGCAGCTGGAAGAGCGGGTCAAGGAGCGCGCGTTGTACGGCATCGAGGACCTGATCCAGCGTATCGACCAGGAATACCTGGAGGTGCAGCGCTTCTACCGTGCCGAGCGCGAGCGGGTGTCGGCGAGCTGATCGGCAGGTTGGCGCGAGTTTTGCCTGTCTGTGCCAGGACGATATTCATGTTTTTGGCGCGGAGACCTTTCAATGCCTGTCGCACCCAACCCTTTGTTGCAATCCAGCACCCTGAGCAAGCCGTCGAACGCTGCTTCCTCGCGGCTGGACAAACCGCTGCAGGCGGCGGGCGGGCAGGGCGGTGGCTTCGACCAGGTGATGGCCAACCAGGGCCGCGACAAGCCTTCGCTGCGCGACGACAAGGTCAAGCCCAAGGACAAGCCTGATACCGACCAGGGCGGCAAGGCGGCGGCAGCCGACAAGCCAGCCGTTGCCGATGACGGCAACAAATTGCCAGCCAGCGACCAGGCCCAGGCCAGCGCCGACGCCGACGCAAGCTCGGTGGATGCCAACCTGGTAGCCGGCCAGGTCACCGATGCCCAGCCGGGCGCGCAACTGTTGCAGGCCCAGGCCCAGACCGTGGCGCCGGTGTTGCAGGCGGCCGCTCAGCAAGCACCGGCGCCGGCGTTGCCTGAAGAGGATGCCGGCGAAACCTTCGACCCCGAGGCCGACGCCCTGGCCAACATGCCCACCCTGCGCCTGGCGCTGGAGCAGAGCGCCCAGGCCAAAGGCACCACCTCGGCCCATGCGGCCAGCAACACCGCGCAGCAGCCGCAGGCCGAGGATGGCCCGGTGGCCGTCAATCCATTGGCGAACCTGGTCGACAAGGTCGAGGCCGAGGCAGGCCATGCGGAGTCGGGTGACAAGGCCTTCGGCGCCTTGCTCGAAGACGGCCTCAAAGACACCAAGAACGCCAGCAGCGATACCCGCATCGATGACTTTGCCAACCGCCTTGCCAGCCTGACCCAGGCGGCCACGGCCAAGACCGCCAACGCCGTGCCGGTGACCCCGAGCCCCCTGCACCAGCCGCTGGCGATGAACCAGAACGCCTGGGCCGAGGGCCTGGTCAACCGGGTCATGTACCTGTCCAGCCAGAACCTCAAGTCGGCCGATATCCAGTTGGAGCCGGCGGAGCTCGGGCGCCTGGACATTCGCGTCAACCTGGCGGCGGACCAGTCGACCCAGGTCACCTTCATCAGCGGCCATGCCGGCGTGCGCGATGCGCTGGACAGCCAGGTGCACCGCTTGCGCGAGCTGTTCGCCCAGCAGGGGCTGGCGCAGCCGGACGTCAACGTCGCCGACCAGTCGCGCGGGCAGCAACAGCAGCAGGCGCAGCAGGACGGCTCGCAATTGTCCGGCGTGGCGGCGCGCCGGGCGCAGGAAGGTGGCGCTGGCGAGCGGGGTGGTGAAGTGGCCGATGCCGCCCGGCCGGTCGAGCAGCAGGTGGTCATCGGCGACAGCGCGGTCGACTTCTACGCCTGATTTGCCGTGGCGGCACCGGCCTCTTCGCGGGGCAAGCCCGCTCCCACAGGTACACCACCGACTTTGGTGCAGTGGTGTACCTGTGGGAGCCGGCTTGCCGGCGATAGGGCCGGTACAGGCTAAAACCCGAAATCTGGCATAACACTTGCTCAAGCCACGTCATCTCCTTTGAAACCCCGCTGGACGACGGATTATTGGCATGGCGAAGAGCGACGCAGTGAAAGACCCCGCCGCTAAAGGCAAACTCAAGCTGATCCTGCTGCTGGTGCTGGCACTGCTGCTGGCCGTCGGCCTGTCGGTGGGCGCCACCTGGTTCATCATGCACAAGAGCGAGCCGGCCCCGGCGGCTGACCCTGCGGCGGGCAACGTCAAGCCGGCGGCGATCTACGAGCCGCTGGCCCCCGCCTTCGTGGTCAATTTCAACCAGAACGGCCGCCAGCGCTACATGCAGGTGAGCATCACCCTGCAAGGCCGCAACCAGGCCGACCTGGATGCCCTGAAGGTGCACATGCCAGTGATCCGCAACAACCTGGTGATGATGTTCTCCGGGCAGGGCTTCGACAGCCTGGCCGGCAGCCCGGTGGGCCAGGAGATGCTGCGTCAGAAAGCCACCGCGGTGGTGCAGGAAGTGGCGCAGAAGGAAGTCGGCAAACCTGTGGTCGACCAGTTGCTGTTCACCAATTTCGTATTGCAGTAGGAGTCCGTCATGGCCGTACAGGACCTGCTGTCCCAGGATGAGATCGATGCCCTGCTGCATGGCGTCGACGATGGGCTGGTACAGACCGAAAGCGCTGCCGAGCCTGGCAGCATCAAGAGCTACGACCTGACCAGCCAGGACCGTATCGTGCGGGGTCGCATGCCGACCCTGGAAATGATCAACGAACGCTTCGCCCGCTACACCCGCATCAGCATGTTCAACCTGCTGCGCCGCTCCGCCGACGTGGCCGTGGGTGGCGTGCAGGTGATGAAGTTCGGCGAGTACGTGCATTCGCTGTACGTGCCCACCAGCCTCAACCTGGTGAAGATCAAGCCGCTGCGCGGCACCTCGCTGTTCATCCTCGACGCCAAGCTGGTGTTCAAGCTGGTGGACAACTTCTTCGGCGGCGACGGCCGTCACGCCAAGATCGAAGGCCGCGAATTCACCCCGACCGAGCTGCGCGTGGTGCGCATGGTGCTGGACCAGTGCTTCGTCGACCTCAAGGAAGCCTGGCAGGCGATCATGCCGGTCAACTTCGAGTACATGAACTCCGAGGTCAACCCGGCCATGGCCAACATCGTCGGGCCGAGCGAGGCGGTGGTGGTGTCGACCTTCCACATCGAGCTCGACGGCGGTGGCGGCGACCTGCACGTGACCATGCCGTACTCGATGATCGAGCCGGTGCGCGAAATGCTCGATGCCGGCTTCCAGTCCGACCTGGACGACCAGGACGAGCGCTGGGTCAAGGCCCTGCGCGAGGACGTGCTGGACGTGTCGGTGCCGCTGACCGCCACCGTTGCCCGCCGCCAGCTGAAGCTGCGCGACATCCTGCACATGCAGGTCGGCGACGTGATCCCGGTGGAGCTGCCCGAGCACCTGGTGCTGCGCGCCAATGGCGTGCCGTCGTTCAAGGCGCGCCTGGGTTCGCACAAGGGCAACCTGGCCCTGCAGATCATCGACCCGATCGAACGCCGCTGACGGCGTGCCGGTCGCTCACTACGAATTGAATGCCTGCCGAGGACATCATGGCTAACGAAAACGAGATCACCTCCCCCGAGGACCAGGCCCTGGCCGATGAATGGGCTGCGGCCCTGGAAGAAACCGGTGACGCCGGCCAGGCCGACATCGACGCGCTGCTCGGCGCCGACAGCGGCAGCTCAGGCGCCGGCCGCCTGCCGATGGAGGAGTTCGCAAGCTCGCCGCGGCCCAAGGAAAACGTCAGCCTCGAAGGCCCCAACCTGGACGTGATCCTCGACATTCCGGTGAACATCTCCATGGAAGTGGGCAGCACCGAGATCAACATCCGCAACCTGCTGCAGCTCAACCAGGGCTCGGTGATCGAGCTTGATCGCCTGGCCGGCGAGCCGCTCGACGTGCTGGTCAACGGCACCCTGATCGCCCATGGCGAGGTGGTTGTGGTCAACGAGAAGTTCGGCATCCGCCTGACCGACGTGATCAGCCCCAGCGAACGCATCAAGAAGCTGCGCTGAGTGAAGGGCACGATGCGGGCCGCGATGGCCCTGGTCGGCTTGCTGGCCAGCGAAGTGGCGATTGCCGCCGTGGCCGCCGCCCCGGCCGCGCCAGCCGCAGCCGCGCCCGGCAGCCTGGGCGGGCAGCTGGCGCAGATGGTCTTCGGCCTGTTGCTGGTGGTCGGCCTGATCTTCTTCCTGGCCTGGGCGCTGCGCCGCATGCAGGGCGCCACCCCCAAGGGCGGCCAGGTGATCGAGATCGTCGGCAGCCGCGCCATCGGCCCGCGTGACCGGCTGCTGCTGGTGCAGGTGGGCAACGAGCAGATTCTCATCGGCCACAGCCCCGGCAGCATCGAGGCCTTGCATGTGCTGGCGGAGCCGGTGCAGGTACCTGCCAGTGCCCGCCAGGCAACGCCGGAATTCGCCCAGCGGCTGATGGAGCTGATGGGCAAGGATCAGAAGGACAAGAAGTGATGAGCCGCGCCCTGCGCACCCTGTTGAGCACCTTGCTGCCCATCGCGCTGCTGCTGGCCGCGCCGCTGGCGCTGGCGGCCGACCCGCTGTCGATCCCGGCCATCACCCTGTCCAACGGCCCGGATGGGCAGCAGGAGTATTCGGTCAGCCTGCAGATCCTGCTGATCATGACGGCGCTGAGCTTCATCCCGGCGTTCGTCATCCTGATGACCAGCTTCACCCGCATCATCATCGTGTTCTCGATCCTGCGCCAGGCCCTGGGCCTGCAGCAGACGCCGTCGAACCAGGTGCTGACCGGCATGGCGCTGTTCCTGACCATGTTCATCATGGCCCCGGTGTTCGACCGGGTGAACCAGGACGCCCTGCAGCCCTACCTGAAAGAGCAGATGACCGCTCAGCAAGCCATCGACAAGGCCCAGGGGCCGCTCAAGGACTTCATGCTGGCGCAAACCCGGCAGAGCGACCTGGACTTGTTCATGCGCCTGTCCAAGCGCACCGACATCGCCGGCCCCGACCAGGTGCCGCTGACGATCCTGGTGCCGGCGTTCGTCACCTCCGAGCTGAAGACCGCGTTCCAGATCGGCTTCATGATCTTCATCCCGTTCCTGATCATCGACATGGTGGTGGCCAGTGTGCTGATGGCCATGGGTATGATGATGCTCTCGCCGCTGATCATCTCGCTGCCGTTCAAGATCATGCTGTTCGTCCTGGTCGATGGCTGGGCGTTGATCATGGGCACCCTGGCCGGCAGTTTCGGCGGCGTCTGACGCCGTCAAGGAGAGCCCCGCATGACCCCTGAAGTAGCTGTCGACCTGTTCCGCGATGCGCTGTGGCTGACCACGCTGATGGTTGCCATCCTGGTGGTGCCGAGCCTGCTGGTGGGCTTGATGGTGGCGATGTTCCAGGCCGCCACGCAGATCAACGAACAGACCCTGAGCTTCTTGCCGCGCCTGCTGGTCATGCTGGTGACGCTGATCGTCGCCGGCCCTTGGCTGGTGCAGAAGTTCATGGAGTACATCACCGGCCTGTACACCAGCATCCCGCAGCTGATCGGTTGAGGCGGCCATGCTGGAGCTGACCGACGCACAGATCGGCACCTGGGTCGCCACCTTCATCCTGCCGTTGTTCCGGGTGACGGCGCTGCTGATGACCATGCCGATCTTCGGCACGCGCATGCTGCCGGCGCGCATCCGCCTGTACGCGGCGGTGGCCATTACCGTGGTGATCGTGCCGGCACTGCCGCCGTTGCCCGAGTTCGACCCGCTGAGCCTGCGTGGCCTGCTGCTGTGCGGCGAGCAGGTCATCGTCGGTGCGCTGTTCGGGTTTTCCCTGCAGCTGCTGTTCCAGGCCTTCGTCATCGCCGGGCAGATCGTCGCGGTGCAGATGGGCATGGCCTTCGCCTCCATGGTCGACCCGGCCAACGGCGTCAACGTGGCCGTGGTCAGCCAGTTCATGACCATGCTGGTGAGCGTGCTGTTCCTGCTGATGAACGGCCACCTGGTGGCGTTCGAGATCCTCACCGAGAGCTTTACCACCTTGCCGGTGGGCAATGCGCTGATGCCCAACCAGTTCTGGGAAATGGCCGGGCGCCTGAGCTGGGTGTTCGGCGCCGGGCTGTTGCTGATTCTGCCGGCGATCGCTTCGCTTTTGGTGGTGAACATCGCCTTCGGCGTGATGACCCGCGCCGCGCCGCAGTTGAACATCTTCTCGATCGGCTTCCCGCTGACCCTGGTGCTAGGCATCGGCATCTTCTGGGTGGGGCTGGCCGACATTCTTTCCCATTACCAGGCATTGGCCAGCGAAGCGCTGCAATGGCTGCGTGAGCTGGCAAGGGCGCGCTGAGCATGGCCGAGAGCGAGAGCGGTCAGGACAAGACCGAAGACCCCACCGAAAAACGCAAGCGCACCGCGCGCGAAAAAGGTGAGATCGCCCGCTCCAAGGAGCTGAACACGGTGTCGGTGACCCTCGCCGGTGCCGGGGCCTTGCTGGCCTTTGGCGGCAACCTGGCCGAAACCCTGATGACGCTGATGCGCATGAACTTCTCGCTGACCCGTGAAGTGCTGGTCGATGAGCGCTCCATGGGCCAGTTCCTGCTCGCCTCGGGCAAGATGGCGATCTGGGCGGTGCAGCCGATCCTGGTGCTGCTGTTCGTGATCGCCTTCGTATCGTCCATCTTGCTGGGCGGGTTCATCTTCTCCGGGAGCCTGCTGCAGCCCAAGTTCAGTCGCATGAACCCATTGTCGGGGATCAAGCGCATGTTCTCGCTGAACTCGCTGACCGAACTGCTCAAGGCGATGGCCAAGTTCTTCATGATCCTGGTGGTGGCGCTGGTGGTGCTCAGCAATGACCGCCAGGCGCTGCTGGCCATCGCCAACGAGCCGCTGGAGCAGGCGATCATCCACAGCGTCCAGGTGGTGGGCTGGAGTGCCCTGTGGATGGCGGCGGGCCTGTTGATCATCGCGGCGGCGGACGTGCCGTTCCAGCTGTACCAGACGCACAAGAAGCTGAAGATGACCAAGCAGGAGGTCAAGGACGAGTACAAGGACAGCGAGGGCAAGCCCGAGGTCAAGCAGCGCATCCGCCAGCTGCAGCGCGAGGTGTCGCAGCGGCGCATGATGGCCGCGGTGCCTGAGGCCGATGTGATCATCACCAACCCCACGCACTATGCCGTGGCCCTGAAATACGACCCGGAGCAGGGCGGGGCGGCGCCGTTGCTGCTGGCCAAGGGTACCGACTTCATTGCCTTGAAGATTCGCGAGATCGCCGTGGAGCACAAGGTGCAGATTCTCGAGTCGCCCGAGTTGGCGCGGGCGATCTATTACTCCACCGAGGTCGAGCAGGAGATCCCGGCGGGGCTGTACCTGGCCGTGGCGCAGGTGCTGGCCTACGTGTTCCAGATTCGCCAGTACCGCTCGGGCAAGGGCAAGCGGCCGGAGCCGTTGAAGGAAGACCTGCCGATCCCGCCAGACCTGCGCCGCGACAGTTGATCCTGTGTAGCGCTGGCTGGCCTCTTCGCGGGGCAAGCCCGCTCCCACAGGCTCACTGCAGGTCTTGAATGTTCAGGTGTGCCTGTGGGAGCCGGCTTGCCGGCGATAGGGCCGGCCCTGCCAGCACAAAACCCAAAGTTGGAAGGCTTCTTGCAGAGCCACGCCCAAGCGCCCCTTGGGCGTCAAAGTTTTGCATGAAGAGGAATCGCGGTGGATCGCACTCAGTTAATCAGCAACGCCCGGCAAAACCTGGTCGGTCTCGGCCGGGGCAACCTGGGGGTGCCGTTGTTGCTGCTGGTGATGTTGGCAATGATGATGTTGCCGATACCGCCGTTCCTGCTCGACGTCTTCTTCACCTTCAACATCGCCCTGTCGATCGTGGTCCTGCTGGTCTGCGTGTACGCCCTGCGGCCGCTGGACTTTGCCGCGTTCCCCACCATCCTGCTGGTCGCCACGCTGTTGCGCCTGGCCCTGAACGTCGCCTCCACGCGCGTGGTCATGCTCCACGGCCAGGAGGGCCATGGCGCCGCGGGCAAGGTGATCCAGGCCTTCGGCGAGGTGGTGATCGGCGGCAACTATGTCGTGGGTGCGGTGGTGTTCGCCATCCTCATGATCATCAACTTCGTGGTGGTGACCAAAGGTGCCGGGCGTATTTCGGAGGTGAGCGCGCGCTTCACCCTCGACGCCATGCCCGGCAAGCAGATGGCCATCGACGCCGACCTCAATGCCGGCCTGATCGACCAGGCCCAGGCCAAGGCGCGCCGCGCCGAGGTGGCCCAGGAGGCCGAGTTCTACGGCTCGATGGACGGTGCCAGCAAGTTCGTGCGCGGTGACGCCATCGCCGGCCTGCTGATCCTGTTCATCAACCTGATCGGCGGCATGCTCATCGGCATGCTGCAGCACGGCATGAGCTTCGGCGATGCGGGCAAGGTGTACGCCTTGTTGACCATTGGTGACGGTTTGGTGGCGCAATTGCCATCCCTGTTGCTGTCCACCGCCGCCGCGATCATGGTCACCCGTGCCTCGGGCTCCGAGGACATGGGCAAGCTGATCAACCGGCAGATGTTCGATTCGCCGAAGGCGCTGGCGGTGTCGGCCGGCCTGATGATCGTCATGGGCCTGGTGCCGGGCATGCCGCACATCGCCTTCCTCAGCCTCGGCCTGCTGGCCGCAGGTGGTGCGTACCTGGTGTGGAAGAAGCAGCAGAAGGCCAAGGTCGAGGCGCTGCAGGAAGCCCAGCGCCAGCAGGACCTGCTGCCTTCGCCGCAACGGGCGATGGATACCAAGGAACTGGGCTGGGACGACGTCACCCCCATCGACATGATCGGCCTGGAGGTCGGCTACCGCCTGATCCCGCTGGTCGACCGCAATCAGGGTGGTCAGCTGCTGGCACGGATCAAGGGCGTGCGCAAGAAGCTGTCCCAGGACCTGGGCTTTCTCATGCCCACCGTGCACATCCGCGACAACCTCGACCTGCAGCCCAGTGCCTACCGCCTGACGTTGATGGGGGTGATCCTGGCCGAAGCCGAGATTTACCCGGACCGGGAACTGGCGATCAACCCTGGCCAGGTGTTCGGCACCCTCAACGGCATTGCCGCGCGCGACCCGGCGTTCGGCCTGGAGGCGGTGTGGATCGACGTCGGCCAGCGGGCCCAGGCGCAGTCGCTGGGCTACACCGTGGTCGACGCCAGTACGGTGGTGGCCACCCACCTCAACCAGATCCTGCAGAAGCACTGCCACGAGCTGATCGGCCACGAAGAGGTGCAGCAGCTGCTGCAGGTATTGTCCAAGGCTTCGCCTAAACTTGCCGAGGAACTGGTACCGGGTGTCATTTCCTTGTCGGGGCTGCTCAAGGTCCTGCAAGCGTTGCTTGCCGAGCAAGTGCCAGTACGTGATATTCGCAGCATTGCCGAGGCCATCGCGAACAATGCGGGCAAGAGTCAAGATACCGCCGCGCTGGTCGCGGCAGTGCGCGTCGGATTGTGTCGTGCCATCGTGCAAAGCATTGTCGGCGTTGAGTCCGAGCTGCCTGTGATCACCCTTGAGCCAAGGTTGGAACAGATTTTGCTCAATAGTCTGCAAAGGGCCGGGCAAGGTCAGGAAGACGGTGTTCTTCTGGAACCGAGCATGGCCGAAAAGCTGCAGCGTTCGTTGATCGAAGCAGCCCAGCGTCAGGAGATGCAGGGCCAGCCGGCCATCCTTCTGGTCGCCGGCCCGATCCGCGCCATGCTGTCGCGCTTCGGTCGCCTGGCTGTACCGAATTTGCATGTTCTGGCGTATCAGGAAATACCGGATAACAAGCAAGTCACCATCGTTGCCACCGTGGGCCCCAACGGCTGAGGTAGTGGGTTATGCAAGTTAAGCGTTTTTTCGCCGCCGATATGCGTCAGGCCATGAAGCTGGTCCGTGATGAGCTGGGCTCCGATGCCGCCATCATCGGTAACCGCCGCATCGCCGGCGGTGTCGAGCTGACGGCCGCGCTGGACTACAAGCTGTCCGCGCTGGCCCCGCGCGTGCCCAACGCCGAGCTGGAAGAAGAGCTGCGCAAGACCCATTCGCGCATCGCCACGGCCCAGGCCGAGCTGGACAACCGCGAAGATGCCAGCGAAGGCAACCGCCAATTGTTCGCCGGCCAGTCGCTGACCGCCTCGGAGCCGCTGATCGAGCCGCACGTGGAGGCGCCGGCAGCCGCTGCCGCAGCTGCCCCGGCGCCGGTCGACCAGCGCGTGTTCGACGCCATGCGCTCGGAGCTCTCGGGCCTGCGCGAGCTGCTCGAAGTGCAGCTCGGTTCGCTGGCCTGGAACCAGCTGCAAGGCGCCAAGCCTGCGCAAGCCAACCTGTGGCGCCGCCTGCAGCGTATCGGCCTGTCTGGCCCGATCGCCCGCGAACTGCTCGACCTCACGGCTGAAATCGAAGAGCCGCGCCAGGCCTGGCGCATGCTTTTGGCGCACCTGGCGCGGATGATCGAGGTGCCCGAGGTGGAGCCGATCGAAGAGGGCGGGGTGATCGCAGTGGTCGGCCCGGCCGGCATGGGCAAGACCACCACGCTGGCCAAGCTCGCGGCGCGCTATGTGCTCAAGTACGGCCCGCAGAACCTGGCCCTGGTGAGCATGGACAGCTTTCGCATCGGCGCCCAGGAGCAACTCAAGACCCTGGGCCGCATCCTCAACGTGCCGGTGACCTACGTCGACCCGGGCCAGTCGCTGGCCCAGGCGCTGGAGCCGCTGCTGCGCAAACGTGTGGTGCTGATCGATACCGCCGGCCTGCAGGCCAGCGACCCGGCGCTGCGCATGCAGCTGGAAACCCTGGCCGGGCGCGGCATCGCCGCGAAGAATTACCTGGTGCTGGCCACTACCAGCCAGAAGCAGGTGCTCACCGCTGCCTACCACAGCTACAAGCGCTGCGGCCTGGCCGGTTGTATCCTGACCAAACTCGACGAAACGGCGAGCCTCGGCGATGTGCTGAGCCTGGCCATCAGTCATGAACTGCCTGTGGCCTATCTCACCGATGGCCCGCGTATTCCTGATGACCTGCACCTGCCGCGCCCGCACCAATTGGTGACCCGCGCGGTCAATGTGCAGTTGCAAGACGAGCCCAGCGAAGAGGCCATGGCCGACATGTTCGCTGATCTCTATCACAACCCGCGGCGCGCGGGCTGATGATGACGCGTATGCAAAATACCTACACCAGGGGGGCGCTGTAATGCCTCTAGTGTGGCTTGGGTCCAAGCGAGACAAGGTAAACAACGAACATGGGTAGCATGCATCCCGTACAGGTGATCGCCGTCACCGGTGGTAAAGGTGGCGTCGGCAAAACGAACGTTTCAGTGAACCTGTCCCTGGCGCTGGCCGAACTCGGCCGCCGGGTCATGCTGCTGGACGCCGATCTGGGCCTGGCCAATGTCGACGTGTTGCTGGGCTTGACCCCCAAGCGCACCCTGGCCGACGTGATCGAAGGGCGCTGCGAACTGCGCGATGTGCTGTTGCAGGGGCCGGGCGGTGTGCGCATCGTGCCGGCGGCCTCGGGCACCCAGAGCATGGTGCACCTGGCGCCGGCCCAGCATGCCGGCTTGATCCAGGCCTTCAGCGAGATCGGCGACAACCTCGACGTGCTGGTGATCGACACCGCTGCAGGTATTGGTGACTCGGTAGTCAGCTTCGTCCGCGCGGCCCAGGAAGTACTGCTGGTGGTCTGCGACGAGCCGACTTCCATCACCGACGCCTACGCCCTGATCAAGCTGCTCAACCGCGATTACGGGATGAACCGTTTCCGCGTGCTGGCCAACATGGCGCAGAGCCCGCAGGAAGGGCGCAACCTGTTCGCCAAGCTGACCAAGGTCACCGACCGCTTCCTTGACGTTGCCCTGCAGTACGTGGGCGCCGTGCCTTACGACGAGTGCGTGCGCAAGGCGGTGCAGAAGCAGCGCGCAGTGTACGAAGCCTTCCCGCGCTCCAAGTGCGCGCTGGCCTTCAAGGCCATTGCCCAGAAGGTCGACAGCTGGCCGCTGCCGGCGAACCCGCGCGGGCACCTGGAGTTCTTCGTCGAGCGCCTGGTGCAACCCACCAGCGCAGGGCCGGTGCTATGAACGCGAGCGGATTCAAGATGTACAGCAAGGCGTCCAAGGACGCCCAGTACGAATTGATCGAACGCTACGCCCCGTTGGTCAAGCGCATTGCCTACCACCTGCTGGCGCGCCTGCCGGCCAACGTGCAGGTCGAAGACCTGATCCAGGCCGGCATGATCGGCCTGCTGGAAGTTGCCAACAAGTACGACGCCAGCAAGGGTGCGAGCTTCGAAACCTACGCCGGCATCCGCATCCGTGGCGCGATGCTCGACGAGGTGCGCAAGGGCGATTGGGCGCCGCGTTCGGTGCACCGCAACACCCGCATGGTCAGCGACGCGATGCGCGCCGTTGAAGCCAGAACCGGCCGTGACGCTAAAGATCATGAAGTTGCTGCCGAACTCCAATTGAGTCTCGATGATTACTACGGGATCTTGAACGATACCCTGGGCAGCCGCCTGTTCAGTTTCGACGACCTGTTGCAGGACGGCGAGCACGAAGGCTTGCACGAGGACGGCGCCAGTGGCCAGGTCGAGCCATCGCGCGACCTGGAGGACGAGCGCTTCCAGGCCGCCCTGACCGATGCCATCGCCAACCTGCCGGAACGTGAGCGGCTGGTGCTGGCGCTGTACTACGACGAAGAGCTGAACCTCAAGGAGATCGGTGAGGTGCTGGGGGTCAGCGAGTCGCGTGTCAGCCAGCTGCACAGCCAGTGCGCCGCGCGCCTGCGCAGCCGTCTGGGAGAGTGGCGGGCGCGTTGAGCCCGGTATCGTTGCAGTCGTTTTCCATGTTGTACCGAATTGAATGAGTTGCGTGCTCGGTAGGCCGAGCGCGTTTGAGACTGCTTGGAGGTCTACTTGA
The DNA here is from genome assembly GCF_002438125.1 of Pseudomonas sp. UBA6315. Classification (NCBI taxonomy): domain Bacteria; kingdom Pseudomonadati; phylum Pseudomonadota; class Gammaproteobacteria; order Pseudomonadales; family Pseudomonadaceae; genus Pseudomonas; species Pseudomonas sp. UBA6315. Next base: position 1,002 of record NZ_DJTF01000078.1, on the reverse strand, counting down.
ACAAAGACATGAAAATCCTCATCGTTGACGACTTTTCGACGATGCGGCGAATCATCAAGAATCTGCTGCGTGACCTTGGCTTCACCAACACCGACGAGGCCGACGACGGCACCACGGCGCTGCCGATGCTCGAAAGCGGCCATTACGACTTCCTGGTGACCGACTGGAACATGCCCGGCATGTCCGGCATCGACCTGCTGCGCAAGGTGCGCGCCCATGACCGCCTCAAGGGCATGCCGGTGCTGATGGTGACCGCCGAAGCCAAGCGCGACCAGATCATCGAAGCGGCCCAGGCCGGCGTCAATGGTTACGTGGTCAAGCCGTTCACCGCCCAGGTGCTCAAAGAAAAGATCGAGAAGATCTTCGAACGCGTCAACGGCTGAGTCACGTCAGGGGGCGCCATGGAATCATCACAAACGTCTTTGGGGGAGTTCGAAACGACCCTGAAGAAGCATGCCCAGGAGCTGGTCGAAAGCCTGGAGCGCGGCCGTTTCGGCGAGGCGGTGCAGCTGATCCATCAGCTCAACCAGACTCGCGACCGCGGCCTGTACCAGGAAGTCGGCAAGCTCACCCGCGAGCTGCACAGCGCGATCGTCAGCTTCCAGATCGACCCGCACATGCCGCAGGCCGAGGAAGTCTCGCAGATCACCGACGCCACCGAGCGCCTGTCCTACGTGGTCAAGCTCACCGAAGGCGCCGCCAACCGCACCATGGACCTGGTGGAGGAGAGCACGCCTGTGCTCAACGACCTGGCGGCCGAGGCCCAGGGCCTGAGCCTGGACTGGCAGCGTTTCATGCGCCGCGAAGTGGCCGCGCCGGAATTCCGTGAGCTGGTCAAGCGCGTCGACAGTTTCCTGACGCACAGCGCCGAGGGCAACCGCAAGGTGTCCGGCCACCTCAACGACATTCTCCTGGCCCAGGACTACCAAGACCTGACTGGCCAGGTGATCAAGCGCGTCACCGCGCTGGTGACCGAAGTCGAAAGCAATCTGCTCAAGCTCG
>NZ_DJTF01000072.1:0-11853 GCF_002438125.1 Pseudomonas sp. UBA6315 | reverse complement strand
ATGGGTGTCCAACTTCTTGGGAACAGCCCGTACCTGTGGGAGCTGGCTTGCCAGCGATAGGGCCGGTGCAGGCCACAAACCTGTTCAGCCGGCGTTGAGGCCGACTTTGAGCAACTGCCCATCCTTGGCGTCGGTCAGCACATACAGATAGCCATCCGGCCCTACCCGCACATCGCGGATGCGCGCCTTCAAATCGCCCAGCAAACGCTCTTCATCGACGATCTTGTCGCCATCGAGTTGCAAGCGGATCAGCTCCTGGGTCGCCAACGCGCCGATGAACAGGTTGTGGTCCCAGGCCTTGAAGGTGGGGCTGTCATAGAAGGCCATGCCGCTGATGCCGGGCGATTTTTCCCAGACATGGTGCGGGTCGACCATGCCATCGACATGCTTGCCCTTGGCCTCGGGAATCGGCAGCAACGAGTAGTTGATACCGTGCGTGGCGATCGGCCAGCCATAGTTCTTGCCGGCCTGCGGGATGTTGATCTCATCACCCCCGCGTGGGCCGTGCTCGTGGGTCCAGAGCTTGCCGGTCCAGGGGTTGAGCGCGGCGCCCTGCTGGTTACGGTGGCCAAACGACCAGATTTCCGGGCGCACATTGGCATTGCCGACGAAGGGGTTGTCCTTGGGCACTTCACCGTCGGGCAGGATGCGCACCACCTTGCCTTGCAGCTTGTCCAGGTCCTGGGCGGTCGGGCGCTGGTTGTTCTCGCCCAGGGCGATGAACAGGTAGCCGTCACGGTCGAACACCAGCCGCGAACCGAAGTGGTTGCCGACCGACAGCTTGGGCTGCTGGCGGAAAATCACGGTGAAGTTCTCCAGCCGTGCGCGGTCTTCGCTCAACTGCCCGCGGCCCACTGCGGTGCCGGCCTTGCCATCGCTGCCTGCTTCGGCATAGGAGAGGTAGACCGTGCGGTCCTTGTCGAACTGCGGCGAAAGCACCACGTCGAGCAGGCCGCCCTGCCCCTCGGCCCACACCTTGGGCACGCCGCTGATCGGCGCGCCGACCTTGCCTTCGGCGTTGACCAGACGCAGGTTGCCGGGGCGCTCGGTGACCAGCATGTCCTTGCCGCCCGGCAGAAACGCCAGCGCCCAGGGGTTGCGCAAGCCGTCGGCGACGGTACTGACGCTGAGCGTGCCCTCTTCACTGGGGAACTGCTGCTCGGATGCAGCCTGCGCCAACAATGGCAGCAAGGTAGCGGCGGCCAGCGTGGCCAGCCAGGTGGCTTTGTTCATGCACAATTCCTTTCGTGGAGGGCTCAGGGCGCGCGTTGGCTGTCCCGCGGGGGCCGGGTGGGTTCCAGGTTGGGAGCCTGCTGTTGGCGGCGCAGGTTGTCGCCGTTGCCGATGCCACGGTTGTCGAGGCTGGGAGTGGGCTGGATGGGGACGGTCGAAGGCCCGCGCACCGGCGGGGTGGCGGGCATGCTGCCCTGGCGGCTGTTGGGGTTGGCACGCTGGATCGGGCTGTTGTACGGGTTGTTGTTGCTGGCGGCGAGCTGCAGGGGCTGCAGCGGGGCAGCCTGCACCGGCAGGCACAGCAACAGGCCGATGGCCACGGCTGGCAATGTAAGGTTCATCCTCACCTCCTGTACGAAAAAGGCGCGCCTCGTGCGTTGGATAGCCTAAGGCGCGATGGGTTCGCGACAAAAGTGTGAATGCGATTCCTGATGTTTCAGTATGAACCTGCCAGGGTGGCCATGCAGCCGTTGTTACCGGGCGCTGTCGACCTTGTGCCGCGCCGCATACAGGCACAGCATCTCCATCGCCAGGGTGGCACCGGCCAGGGCGGTGATGTCGGCATGGTCATAGGCCGGCGCGACTTCCACCAGGTCCATGCCCACCAGGTTGATGCCGCGCAGGCCGCCGAGTATTTCCAGCGCCTGCACCGTGCTCAGGCCGCCGCACACCGGCGTACCGGTGCCGGGCGCGTAGGCTGGGTCCAGGCAGTCGATGTCGAAGGTCAGGTACACCGGGCGCTCGCCCACCCGCTGGCGGATCGCCGCGATGATCGCCTCGGTGCCTTGGCGATGCACTTGCCGAGCGTCGAGGATGGCGAAGCCCTGGCTGTCGTCATTGGTGGTGCGCAGGCCGATCTGCACCGAGCAGGACGGGTCCACCAGGCCTTCGCGTGCGGCATGCCAGAACATGGTGCCATGGTCGATGCGCTTGCCCTCCTCGTCCGGCCAGGTGTCGCTGTGCGCATCGAAGTGGATCAACGCCAACGGGCCATGGCGCCGGGCATGGGCCTTGAGCAGCGGGTAGCTGATGAAATGGTCGCCGCCCAGGGTGAGCATCGCGCAGCCGGCGTCGAGGATATGGCTGGCATACGCCTCGATGCTGCCTGGCACCGACTGCGGCGTGCCGCTGTCGAAGGCGCAGTCGCCATAGTCGATGACGGCCAGGTGGTCGAACGGGTCGAACGTCCACGGCCAGTGCCGGGCCCAGGCCTGCTGCACCGAAGCGGCACGGATCGCCCGCGGCCCGAAGCGTGCACCCGGGCGGTTGCTGGTGGCGGTGTCGAACGGCACGCCGCTGACCACCACATCCACCCCGCGCAGGTCGCGGCTGTAACGACGGCGGGAGAAACTGGTAATACCGGCGTAGGTACTTTCCGCAGCGGTGCCATACAGGCTGTCACGGGTCATGGCCTGGTCATTGTTCTGGGCTTGATCCACGGTCGGGCTCCTTGGTGGTCTGGGGGTTACTGGCGGGTGCGGAAGGCGGTCCACAGCCGGTTACGCTGGCGCAGGTCGGACAGTGCCATGCTGCGGTCGGCATACAGGCGTTCGCGCACCGCCGCCGGCGGGTAGATGTCCGGGTCGTTGCGCACCGCCTCGTCAACCAGCGGAGTGGCGGCCTGGTTGGCGTTGGCGAAGAACAGCGCGTTGGTCAGCGCGGCCACCGATTCGGGCTTGAGCATGAAGGCGATGAAGGCGCGCGCCGCCTCCGGGTGCGGTGCGTCCTTGGGGATGACCAGGTTGTCCTGCCAGACCAGCGTGCCTTCGCGAGGAATCCGGTAAATCAGCTCGAACGGCTTGCCGGCGCGGCGCGCCTGGTCGGCGGCCATGGCCGCATCGCCGTTGTAGGTCAGCGCCAGGCACACGCTGCCGTTGGCCAGGTCGTTGATCTGCCGGCCATTGGCGACATAGCTGATCGACGGTTGCAGCTGGCTCAACAGCTTCTGCGCCTGGGCAAGGTCGGCCTTGTCCTGGCTGTACGGGTCCTTGCCGAGGTAGTTGAGCGCCACGCCGATCACTTCCTGCGGCGAGTCGGGCATGGCGATGCCGCATTCCTTCAGGCGGCTGGCGTATTCGGGCTTGAACAGCAGGTCGAGGCTGTCCATCGGCACATCGCCCAGGCGCTGGCGCACCGCCTCCACATTCACCCCCAGGCCCAGGGTGCCCCAGGTGTAGGGCACGGCATAGCGGTTACCCGGGTCGGCCTCGGCGAGCTTACCCAGCAGGTCCTTGTCGAGGTTGGCATAGCCGGGCATGCCCTGGGCATCCAGCGGCTGCAGGGCGTTGGCCTTGAGCGCCCGGGCCAGCACGGTGGACGATGGCACCACCACGTCATAACCACTGCCGCCGGTGAGCAGCTTGGTTTCCAGCACCTCGGTGGTGTCGAAGGTGTCGTAGCGCACCTTGTAGCCGGTCTCGCGCTCGAAACGCTGCAAAGTTTCCGGGGCGACGTAATCGGCCCAGCTATAGAGGTTGACGACCTTCTCTTCGGCCTGCAGCGGCAAGGCCAGGCACAGGGACAGCAGGCACAGCGACTTTCGCATGGCGGACACCTCGGGCAATGGGTGGATGCCGCCAGCATGCCAGCCGGGTTACATTGCAAGAATGGCAACTTTGCAAAGCTGACATTCACCAGGAGCAATGTGATGCTCGGACAACTGCACGACCCTGACCTGCACCTGTTGCGGCTGTTCGTCACTGTAGTCGAGGCCGGCGGCTTCAGCGCCGCGCAAGGCGTGTTGGGGCTGAGCCAGCCCACCATCAGCCAGCGCATGGCGCAGCTGGAGGCGCGCCTGGGCTATCGCCTGTGCAGCCGCGGCAAGCGTGGCTTCAGCCTGACGGAAAAGGGCCAGCTGCTGCTGGAGGCGGCGCGCGGCTTGCTGCTGGACATCGAGCGCTTTCGCCAGCAGGCCAATGGCGTGGCTGGGCGCTTGCTTGGCACGGTGCGGGTCGGCATGGCGGAAAACCAGGATGCGGCCGTCAACCTGCGGTTGGCGCGGGCCATTTCACGCTTTCGCGAACGGGATGAGGCCGTGCAGCTGGAGCTGATCAGTGCGCCACCTGCGGAGCTTGAGCGCTTGCTGCTGGAGCAGCGCCTGGACTGCGCCATCAGCTACTTTTCCGGCAGCCAGGCGGCGTTCGACTACCAGCCGTTGTTCGAGGAGCGCCAACGCTTGTATTGCGGCAAGGGGCATGCGCTGTTCGGCGCGGCGCAGGTAACGCGTGAGCAGTTGCTGGAGGCCGACCAGGTGCGTCACCCCTACCGCTTTCTCAAGGGTGGCGAGCCGTTCCAGAGCCGGCGCAGCATGGCCGTGGCCGAGCAGATCGAGAGTGTGCTGATGTTCATCCTGTCGGGGCGGCACGTGGGGTACCTGCCGTGCCACTGTGCCCAGGCGTGGGAGGAACAGGGGTTGCTGTGGGCGCTGGATGCCGAGTTGGACTTCGTGGTGCCGTTTACCTTGGCCAGGCATCGGGGGCAGGTGCCTGGGGAGGCGCAGCGGGCGTTTGCGCAGGATTTGCTGGCGGTGTTTGGTTGAGAGGTGGTTTGACTGGGCCGGCCCTATCGCCGGCAAGCCGGCTCCCACAGGTCCGCCACAGCTTTCAACCTTGTGTTGTACCCGTGGGAGCCGGCTTGCCGGCGATAGGAGCAGCAGATCAGTACGCCATGCTCCAGGTCAGGGTGTAGGTACGCCCCCGCCCTTGGTAGTCATACAGGTACGCCGGGCCGTAGGTGGGCGAGTAGAACAGCGTCGCGCGCTGCCCCCAGACGGTGCTGTACTGCTTGTCCAGAAGGTTCTGGATGCCGGCGCTGAAGGTCCCGAAGCCGGTTTCCTGGCTGCCCAGCAGGTCGAAGGTGGTGTAGCCGTCGATCTCGTGGTCGGCATCATCCTTGAGGCTGAAGGCATGGTTGGCCTGCAGCCTGGCACTACGCCCATCACCCTTCCAGCCAACGAACGCGGTGGACTTGGACAGCGAGGCATAACGCGCATCACGCTTGATCCAGCCACCGTCGGCATCCTCTTCCTCGGAGCGGGTCAGGTGCAGCGTGCCGCCCGCTTCCCAGCCGCTCTGGAAATGCCGGGTCAAGGCGCCTTCGAAGCCGAAGTCGCGGCTCTTCTGGTCTTCGACGTTGATGGTCAGCGTCTGCGAATCGACGTTGATGATCTTGTCCGACCAGATGTAGTACAGCGCTGCCTGGGCATCCCAGTCCAGGTCGGCGTAACGCCAGCCCAGCTCGACCTGGCGGCTCTTGATGCCGGCCAGCGGGTTGTCGGCCACGCTCAGGCCCGGCTTGCCGTAGTACTTGGCCGGGTCTGGCAGGTCGAAGGCCTCGCCGTAGTTGGTCCACACCTGGTGGCCGTTCTTGAAGTCGTAGATGGCACCGACGTTGTACAGGCTGACCTGGTAGTCGTTGCTGCCACCGGGCACGCCTTTGAAGTCGCTGACGTCCACATCCATCTGCTGGCGCCGGGCGCCGCCGGAGAGGGTGAGGTGGTCGGTGGCGTGCCAGTCCAGCTGGCCATACACCGAGACGCCGTCCACGCGGTAGCTGGGGTAGCGGGCGGCCTTGCTCTGCTTGTCCAGGTCCAGGCCACCCCTTTCGGATGAGGTCTGGGCATCGAAGGTGGTCTGGTCGGCGTTGAAGCGCTCGCGGTCCAGGTCGACGCCGTAAGTGAGCTTCAGCGTGTCCCATTGCTTGGCGAACAGGCCCTTGAGGCTGGTGACTTCGAAGTTCTGCTGCGAGGCGGCGAAATACACGCCGCGCGAGCCGGTTGGCGTGGCGCGGTTGTAGTACGGGAACGGGTAGAAGTTGTCGTCTTCCTTGCGATAGGACGCCTGCAGATAGAAGTCCTGGCCCAGCACGTCGGTGTGGTGGTAGTTGGCGTTGAGCAGCAGACGCCGGGTGCGCGGCTCCAGGTCCGACGAATAGCCGCTGCGCAGTTCGGCGTCTTCAAGGTCGGAGGGCGCGTTGTAGTTGAGGTTGGGGAAGTAGATGCCGGTGCTGCCGTGGTTGCCGGAGTCGTAGTACTGGGCCAGCAAGTCGAGGCTTTGTTCGTCGGTGAGCTTCAGGCCAATCGTGCCGAGTACGTCGATGGTGCGGTTGTACTGCAGGTCGGTCTGGGTGTTGTCGATGAAGATCTGCTCGCCCGCGCCATCGTAAAAGGCTTCGTTCTGCTCGCCTGAGATGCCCAGGCGGGCGTTGACCCGCTCGTTGCCGCCGCTGATGGACTGGGCAAAACGGGTGGCCAGGTCATCGCTGTTGTTGAAGCCGCTGCTGGCGCCCAGCTGGGTCTCGAAGCGTGCCGGGCCCGGCTCGCCCTTCTTGGTGACGATGTTGATGATGCCGCCGGTGGCGCCGCCGCCATAGATGGCGCTGGCGCCGGAGAGCACTTCGACGCGCTCGACGTTGAACGGCGAAATGCTGTCGAACTGGCGCGACAGCCCGCGCGAGCTGTTCTGGCTGACCCCGTCGATCATCACCAGCACGTTGCGCCCGCGCATGTTCTGGCCGTAGTTGGTGCGCCCTTCCGGCGCCAGGTCCAGGCCCGGAACCAGCTTGCCGATGGCTTCCTTGAGGCTCACCCCGCTGTCGATCTGCTCGCGCAGCTGCTGCTGGTCGACCACCCACACCGTGCCCGGGATTTCGCTGATGGCGGTGCTGGTGCGCGAGGCGACGCTCACTTCGATGGGCTTGAGGTTGACTGCCTGGGGAGCGGCTGCGGCCTTGCTCAGGGTGACGGTGCGGGCATCGCTGAACTGCCAGGCCATGTCGCTGCCGGCGAGCAATTGCGCCAGCGCCTGCTCGACGCTGTAGCTGCCCTGCAGGGCCGGGCTGGTCAGGCCCTGGACATCGGCGGTGGTGTACAGCAGGTGCAGCCCGGCCTGGTCGGCGAATGCCGTCAGCGCCTGGTCGAGGGATTGCGCGGGCAGGTCCAGCTGTACCTGGCGTGTTTCCATCGCGGCCTGCCCGGCTGGCGTGGCAGCCCACGCGTGCAGGGGGCCGGCGAAGACGGCCAGGGCGCTGCAGGACAGCAAGGCGTGATGGAAACGACCGCCGCGACGGTACGAAGGCATGGGCATGAGAGGCACGAATGAGCTTCCAGACAAGTCGTAAATGAGAATGAGTTGCTGATCAGTCCCACTACGACGATCTGGCTTGTACGAACTTGCAGTGCCAAATGAAAAATATTTCGATTATTTTTTAATGTTTCAGTACACCACTGCCAGCCATGGCAGATAAGTGACCTTGAGGCCGTAGCGTCGCTCGAGGGTGTGCAGCAGTGCCTGGGGTTCGCCCAGGTCGAACACACCACTGACTTCGAGTGCCGCCAGCTTGCTGTCGGAGAGCACGATACGCCCGTGCTGGTAGCGCTCGAGTTCGGCCAGCACCTGCCCGAGCGGCTTGCCGTTGAAGATCAGCTTGCCGCGTTGCCAGGCGGTCTGCGCGCTGGCGTCGGGCGATACGGCCAGGTTTTGCGAGCCTGCCCAGGCATCCCCCTTGGCCAGCACCACGTGGCCGTCGCGGCGCACGCTGAAGGTCGCGGCATTGCCTTGCACGGGCTGCGCTGCGGTCTCGACCACAAAGGGCCGTGGATCCTCGGCGGTCTCGAACAGCGCCTCGCCGGCGCGCAACGTGACCCTGCGCTCGCTCGCGGTAAAGGCCACATTCAGCGCACTGGCACTGTTGAGTACCACCCGCGAGCCGTCCGCCAAGGTGATGTGCTGCCGCTCGCCCATGGCGGTGTGATAGTCCGCCAGCCAGAGCGGCATCTGCTGCCAGCTGCCGTAGCCGGCCACCAGCAACACCAGCGACGCCGCGATGCCAGCCGCCCAGTGCCGCTTGGGCCGGCGCACGGGTGGCGCTTGGAAGGCTTGGGCCGTCGGCGTCTGGCCGAGGCCCTGCCACAGCGCCTCGGCTTCGCATGCCGCCTCGGCGTGCGCCGGGCTCAGCGCACGCCAGCGCAGGTAGCGCGCCTGGTCGGCCGCGCTGGCATTGCCCGAATGCAGCAGTACCTGCCAGTCGAGGGCATCGTCGGACAAATCGCTGATGGGCTGTGGCACAGGCATGCTCAAGGTGTCAGTCATGGTTATGTTTGAGCCAGTCGCGGCAATGGCGCAGGGCCTGGCCGATGTATTTTGCCACCATGCTCTCGGAGACGCCCAGTCGTTGTGCGATCTGCGCCTGGGTCAGGCCCTCGACGCGATTGAGCAGCAGGGCCTGGCGGGCCTTTTCGGGCAGCAGCAGCAAGCCTTCATCAAGAATTTTCAGGCGTTCGCGGGCCAACAGCGCCGCCTCTGGCGCCGGAGCCGGGCAGGCTACCTCGGCGCCACCATCGCTGTCCTCGTGGCTCGCGGCCAGGCGCTGCTCACGGCGCAGGGCGTCGATCGCAAGGTTGCCCGCCACGCGGAAGATGAAACTGCGCGCGTGCAACACCGGCACCGCCTGCTCATCGATCTTCACCAGCTTGAGGTAGGTCTCCTGCGCCACGTCGGCAGCGCGCTGGCGATCGCTCATGCGCCGGGTCAGAAACTGCAGGAGGTCGTCGTAGTGCTCCTGGAAACTTGCCAGCAGACCAGACACGGGAGACGTCAGCATTGGGTGGAGGCACTGCCAGTAGGAGGAATTATCGGGCGTTAATGAGAAACAGTATCTTTCATAATGCCCGACACTTTCAACGCTACCGTGCATTTGCCACACTGCAGGCCTGACTCTGCTGGCAAGGTTCGCGCCCATGGCTCTGCGTTTGCGTCGTTACACCCGTCTTTTGCTGGTCTTGCTGATGGCGGGCGGGCTCAATGCCTGTGCGCTGTTCCAGGCCCGCGACCCGATCAACATCACCGTGATCGGCTTCGAACCGCTTGCGGGGCAGGAGCTGGAAATGCGCATGGCGGTGAAGATGCGCGTGCAAAACCCCAACGAACAGGCGATCGACTACAACGGCATCGCGCTGAACCTGGAAGTCAACGGCCAGCCCCTGGCCGCGGGCGTCAGCGACCAGCAGGGGCATATCGGCCGCTATGGGGAGCAAGTGGTCGTGGTGCCGATCAGCATCACGGCGTTCTCGTTCCTGCGCCAGGCTTATGGCCTGGGGCAGCTCGATACGCTGCAAGGCATGCCCTACGTGCTGCGCGGCAAACTCGCCGGTGGCCTGTTCGGTACCGTGCGGTTTACCGAGCAGGGCAAGCTCGACCTGCCCAAGGGCGCAAGCCTTGGCTGGTGAAGGTGTCAGCGGTTGCCGCTGGCGGCCGCCATCATCTTGTTGACCTCGCTGCGCACCATGCTGGCGTATTCGGGGGGCGACATGGCGTCCAGTTCGGCGCGCACCCATTCGGCCCATTTGCCTTTGCGCCGGGGTTTTTCGGCAATCAGCCGGGCAGCCTCACCCTTGGCCTTGCCCAGGTTGTTCTGCCACAGCTCGAACAGCCGAGCTTTCTCTGCCTCGATCTGCGCCCGTTCCTGGAAGCTCTTGTTGGCCAGATTGAAACTCATGGAAATACCTGCCATTGAAAATGGCCGCTATCTTACACCTTGGCGGCGCATCATCGAAAACCGTCGCAACTTTCCGCACGCGCCGGCATCCATTGCTTATCCACCCCCATCGACGAGGACGAGTTCATGGCCCGTAAAACTGCCGCACTGACCGACAGCGACCAGATCAAGGATCAGGTATTCAGCGAGCTGCAATCACTGATCGAAGAGTCGGAGAAGCTGCTGAACGACAGCGCCGCGCTAGTCGGCGAGGAAGCCGACACCTTGCGCGCGCAAGTCAGCCTGAAACTGCGCCAGGCCCGGGAAGCCGCTGGCCAGGTGCGCGCCAAGGCGCAACCGGTGGTCGACGCCACCCAGGACTACATCGGCGGCCATCCGTGGCAGACCGTGGCGATTTCCGCCGGCTTCGGCCTAGTCATCGGGCTGTTGCTGGGCCGCCGCCCTTGAGCTGAATCAGGCGGCTTGCGCCATTGGAATACCGCTGTGGAAGCGGAGCTCCTGGTCGGGCGACTGGATCAGCTCGGCTTCCGCTTCCCTCACCAGCTCGACGCGCCGGGCGATGTCCGCCTCCTCGCCATAGTGATGGGCCAGCTTCAGGTAACCCTGGTAGTGGCGCGCCTCACTCTTCAACAAGCCGTGATAGAAGGTGCCCAGCTCTTCATCCAGGTGCGGCACCAAGGCGGCGAAACGTTCGCAGCTACGGGCCTCGATGAAGGCGCCGACGACCAGGGTATCCACCAGCTTCACCGGCTCATGGGCGCGTACCAGGCGACGCAGGCCCGAGGCGTAGCGCCCTGCCGACACAGGCCGCAGCGGCACGCCGCGGCGCTTCATCAGGCGTAGCACCTGCTCGTGGTGCACCAGCTCTTCGCGCGCCAGGCGCGACATCATGTTGATCAGGTCCAGGTGAGTGTTGTACTTGGCGATCAAGCTCAATGCGGTGCTCGCTGCCTTGAATTCACAGTTCTTGTGGTCGATCAGCAACGTCTCCTGGTCGGCGAGCGCCGCTTCGATCCAGGCGTCTGGCGTTGGGCAACCGAGGAAGGCTTCGATTTCGGGAATCAGGGACATAAAGGTGCAACCACACAGGACGGGCAGGACCGGCGATTATACCGGCGGCGCCAGGGATCTCCAGTGACTATGCTTGATGTACATCAAACGGCGGCGCAGCGGACGCCGACTATAGTCAGGCATTGGCCGCCACCTTTGAAGGGAGTTCACGCCCATGCAAGCTGTCCGTAGCATCCTTGTCGTCCTCGACCCCGATCATGCCCACAGCCGTGCGCTCATCCGGGCCAAGCTGATTGCAGGGGTGACAGGTGCGCGCCTGCACCTGCTGATGTGCGACAAGAAACATGACCACAGTGCGTTACTCAGCCTGTTATCCAGCCAATTGCACGATGACGGGTACGATAACGTCACCCACGAGCAGACCTGGCATGACACCTTGCATGAGTCGATCATCAAGGTGCAGGAGGCCGAAGGTTGCGAACTGGTGATCAAGGAGCATCGGCCAGACAACCCCCTGAAAAAGGCATTGCTCACACCCAGCGATTGGAAATTGCTGCGCTTCTGCCCTTGTGCGGTGTTGATGGTCAAGAGTGAGCGGCCGTGGACGGGTGGGGTGATACTCGCTGCGGTGGATGTCGGCAACCAGGATGACGACCATCGCAGGCTGCACGTGGACATCATCGATCATGGCTATGCGATTGCCGGCCTGGCCAAAGGGCATTTGCACGTCGTCAGCGCCCACCCCTCCCCCATGCTGTCGGCGTCGGACCCTGTGTACCAACTGAGCGAAACCATCGACAAGCGTTATCGGGAAGCGTGCAGTGCGTTCCAGGCGGAGTACGACATCAGTGAAGACCGCTTGCATGTCGAAGAAGGGCCGGCCGATGTGCTGATTCCACATTTCGAGAAGGCGCTGGATGCGGTGGTCACGGTAATTGGCACCGTGGCGCGCACGGGTATCACCGGGGCCCTGATTGGCAATACGGCCGAGGTGGTATTGGATTCGCTCAAAGGTGATGTGCTGGTGCTCAAGAGCGAAGAAGCCACCGCGCACCTGGCAGAATTGGCCCGCGGTTAATATCTCCCGGAAGCCCGGAAAGACAAAACCCCTACCTG
>NZ_DJTF01000160.1:0-4022 GCF_002438125.1 Pseudomonas sp. UBA6315 | reverse complement strand
ATGATCGCCTGGCCGATGTGGACGATTTCCGAAGCCTGGTAGCCGAAGCAGTGCACGCCGAGGATTTCCAGGGTTTCGCGGTGGAACAGGATCTTCAGCATGCCCTGCGGCTCGCCGGCGATCTGTGCACGCGCCATGCCCTTGAAGAACGCCTTGCCCACTTCGTATGGCACCTTGGCCTGGGTCAGCTCCTGCTCGTTCTTGCCGATCGAGCTGATCTCCGGGATGGTGTAGATGCCGGTCGGCACGTCGTTGACGAAGCGCCAGCTGCCGTTGTCGACGATGCTGCCCGCCGCCGAGCGGCCCTGGTCGTGGGCGGCACTGGCCAGGCTCGGCCAGCCGATCACGTCACCGGCGCCGTAGATGTTCGGCACGCTGGTGCGGTAGGCCTCGTCGACCTCGATCTGGCCACGGCTGTTGACCTTGATGCCGATGTTCTCCAGGCCCAGCTTGTCGGTGTTGCCGGTACGGCCGTTGCACCACAGCAAGGCGTCGGCCTTGATCTTCTTGCCCGACTTCAGGTGCAGGACCACGCCGTTGTCCAGGCCTTCGACCCGCTCGTACTCCTCGTTGTGGCGCACGGTGATGTTGTTGTTGCTGAAGTGGTAGCTCAGCGCCTGGGAGATTTCCGAGTCCAGGAAGCTCAGCAGCTGGCCGCGGTTGTCGACCAGCTCCACCAGCACACCCAGGCCGCTGAAGATCGAGGCGTATTCGCAACCGATCACACCGGCGCCGTAGACGATCAGCTTGCGCGGGGTGTGGCTGAGGCTGAGGATGGTGTCGCTGTCATAGACGCGCGGGTGGTGGAAGTCGATGTCGGCCGGGCGATACGGGCGCGAGCCGGTGGCGATGATGATGTGCTTGGCGTTGAGCTTTTCCACCACGCCGTTGGGGCACACCACTTCCACGGTCTGCTCGTCGGCGAAGCTGCCGGTGCCGAAGAACACGTCGACGCGGTTGCGCGCGTAGTAGCCAGTGCGCGAGGCAACCTGCTTGGAGATCACCTTCTCGGCGCTCTTGAGCACGTCGGGGAAGGAGAACCAGCGCGGCTCGCCGATGGCACGGAACATCGGGTTGGTGTTGAACTGCATGATCTGCCGCACCGAGTGACGCAGTGCCTTGGACGGGATGGTGCCCAGGTGGGTGCAGTTGCCACCGACCTGACGACGGCTATCGACCATCGCCACCTTGCGCCCTGCTTTGGCGGCGTTCATTGCCGCACCTTCTCCGGCCGGGCCGGAACCCAACACCACTACGTCGTAGTTGTAGACAGCCATGCGTACTCCTTCAGAACTGGCCCGCCAGCCACGGTCGCCGCGGGACTCGATCATGCCGCCGGGGCGCCATGAGAAAATTCGTGTGCAGTCTAATCAAGCGTGAACGCCGCGCACATTAACCCTTGGTCGCGTCGTAGGCCAATTTTGCCTGCACTACATATCGTTCACCGGTTCCCTGGCGTGGATCTTCCCTGCTTGCGCTTTCATTCGCCTTTCACGGCCCGTTCGAACGCGGGCGTAGCTCGGGAGACGAAGCCACCGGCCACCCGAGTCACCAGCACGGCGGCCAGGTCATGGGCAACGGCAAAATCCCAACCTTGCTCCGGCCCGAGGATCAGCAGCAGGGTCGAGTAACCGTCCGCTTGCAGCGCCGAGCCATCGAGCACGGTCACCGCTGCCAGGTCATGCTCGACCGGCCGCCCGAGGCGGGCATCGAAGGTGTGCGAATAGCGCCGGCCATTCTCCTCGAAATAGTGGCGATAGTCACCCGAGGTCGACAACGCCAGGCCATCGACCGGGATGACCTGGCGGGCTATCTGCAGGTCTTCGCGCGGCAGCTCCAGGGCGATGCGCCAGGGGCTGCCATCGGGCTTGCGGCCGAGTGCCTTGAGCTCGCCGGTGGCTTCGGCGACGAAGCTGGCCACGCCCATGGCGCGCAGGCGTTCGGCAATCAAATCGACCGCGTGGCCGGCGGCGATGCTGTTGAAATCCAACTCCACGGCGGCATCCTTGCACAGCGCCTGGCCGTCCAGCTGCAGGTGCCGGTAGCCGACGCGCTGGCGGACTTGGGCCAGGGCCTTGGGGTCGGGCACCTGTTCGTGGCGCGCCTGGGGGCCGAAGCCCCAGAGGTCGAGCAGCGGCTCGACGGTGAGGTCGAAGGCGCCGTCGCTCTGCTCGGCCAGGTGCTGGCCGAGGGCAACCAATTCGAGCATGTCGGCGGGCAAGGCCAGGCACTGGTTGGCGGGGAGCTGGTTGAACTGGCTGACGGTGGAGTCGCCGCGGTAGGTCGAGTAATGCAGGTCGATGTCCTGCAGGATGGACTCGACCGCCGCCTGCACCTGGGCCGGTGCCGGGCCGCCGGGTTCGCGCACGTACTGGATGCTGTAGCTGCTGCCCATGGTCGGGCCGCCCAGGCGCTCCAGGGCCGGGCCCTGGTTGCAGGCGGTGAGGAGCATCAGGATGAACAGCAGGGCTGTGCGCATGGTCGGGAATCTCGGTTGCCTGTACCGGCCTCTTCGCGGGGCAAGCCCGCTCCCACAGGATGACACCAACCTTGAGGGTGCCATTCATCCTGTGGGAGCGGGCTTGCCCCGCGAAGAGGCCGGTACAGGCACCATAAATACAGGCAAAAAAAACGGGAACCCGAAGGTTCCCGTTTCTCTAGCACTTTACAAGCGAATCAGCGTGGAAACGCTGGCGGGTTCACACCGGCCATCTCTTCCATCACGCGAACCACCTGGCAGCTGTAACCGAACTCGTTGTCGTACCAGACATACAGCACAACGCGGTTGTCGTTGGCGATGGTCGCCTCGGCATCGACCACACCGGCGTGGCGCGAACCCACGAAGTCGGTCGAAACCACTTCCTGGGAGCTGACGTAGTCGATCTGCTTGTGCAGTTCCGAGTGCATGGCGGTCTGGCGCAGGTACTCGTTGATTTCGTCGCGGTTGGTGCCTTTCTCAAGGTTCAGGTTGAGGATGGCCATCGACACGTTAGGCGTCGGCACGCGAATGGCGTTGCCGGTCAGCTTGCCCTTGAGCACTGGCAGTGCCTTGGCGGCTGCGGTGGCAGCACCGGTTTCGGTGATGACCATGTTCAGCGGCGCGGCGCGGCCACGACGGCTGCCCTTGTGGAAGTTGTCGATCAGGTTCTGGTCGTTGGTGAACGAGTGAACGGTTTCGACGTGGCCGTTGACGATGCCGTACTTGTCGTTGATGGCCTTGAGCACCGGCACGATGGCGTTGGTGGTGCAGGAGGCGGCCGAGATGATCTTGTCATCGGCGGCGATGTCACCGTGGTTGATGCCGTGCACGATGTTCTTCAGCGCGCCCTTGCCAGGTGCGGTGAGGATCACGCGGGCAGCGCCCGGGCAGGCCAGGTGCTGGCCCAGGCCGTCGGCGTCACGCCATACGCCGGTGTTGTCGACGATCAGGGCGTTGTCGATGCCGTACTGGGTGTAGTCGACTTCGCTCGGGCTCTTGGCGTAGATGACCTGGATCAGGTTGCCGTTGGCGGTGATGGTGTTGTTGGCTTCGTCGATGGTGATGGTGCCATCGAACGGGCCGTGCACCGAGTCACGGCGCAGCAGGCTGGCACGCTTGACCAGGTCGTTCTCGGCGCCCTTGCGCACGACGATGGCGCGCAGGCGCAGGCCGTCGCCGCCACCGGTCTTCTCGATCAGGATGCGCGCCAGCAGGCGGCCGATGCGGCCGAAGCCGTACAGGACGACGTCGGTGCCCTTGCGCGCCGAAGCGTTCTGCTGGCCAACCACGTCGGCCAGTTCTTCACGCACGAACTGCTCGGCGCTGCGGCCGTTGCCTTCCTGCTTGAACTTGTTCGCCAGCTTGCCCAGGTCGACCGAGGCGGCGCCCAGCTTCAGCTCGCTCATGGCCTTGAGCAGGGGGAATGTCTCGTGGACGGACAGCTCGGTTTCGTCGGTTTGACGGTGACGCGCAAAGCGGTGTGCCTTGAGGATCGAGATAACCGAACGGTTGATCAGGCTGCGGCCATAAATCGAGCTCACCA
>NZ_DJTF01000204.1:806-2907 GCF_002438125.1 Pseudomonas sp. UBA6315 | reverse complement strand
AAGCGCATCCGTGCGGCTTCAAGTGGGTGACCGAGGCCAAGGCGCACAACAAGGCGCGGCTGATCGTGGTCGACCCGCGGTTTACCCGTACCGCTTCGGTGGCGGACTACTACGCGCCGATCCGTACCGGTACCGACATCGCCTTCATGGGCGGGCTGATCAATTACCTGCTGAGCAACGACAAGATCCAGCACGAATACGTGCGCAACTACACCGACGTGTCGTTCATCGTCAAAGAGAACTATGGCTTCGAGGACGGGCTGTTCAGCGGCTACGACGAGGCCAAGCGCGTGTATGCCGACAAGTCGGGCTGGGGCTACGAGCTGGGCGAGGACGGTTTTGCCAAGGTCGACCCGAGCCTGCAGCACCCGCGCTGCGTGTACCAGCTGATGAAGCAGCACTACAGCCGCTACACCCCCGAAATCGCCAGCATGACCTGCGGCATGCCGCAGGACGCCATGCTCAAGATCTGGGAAGAGATCGCCACCTGTTCGGCACCGGGCAAGACCATGACGATTCTCTACGCCCTGGGCTGGACGCAGCACTCGATCGGCGCGCAGATCATCCGCAGTGCGGCGATGGTGCAGCTGCTGCTGGGCAACGTCGGCATGCCGGGCGGTGGCGTCAACGCCCTGCGCGGGCACTCCAACATCCAGGGCCTGACCGACCTGGGCTTGCTGTCGAATTCGCTGCCGGGTTACCTGACCCTGGCCGGCGACGCCGAACAGGACTACGCCACCTACATCGACAAGCGCGCCTCCAAACCGCTGCGCCCGGGGCAACTGTCGTACTGGCAGAACTACGGCAAGTTCCACGTCAGCCTGATGAAGGCCTGGTATGGCGCCAACGCCACGGCGCAAAACAACTGGGGCTACGACTGGCTGCCGAAACTCGACGTGCCGGCCTACGACGTGCTGCGCATGTTCGAGATGATGAGCCAGGGCAAGGTCAACGGCTACATGTGCCAAGGCTTCAACCCGATCGCTGCGCTGCCGGACAAGAACCGCGTCACGGCCGCGCTCGGCAAGTTGAAGTGGCTGGTGATCATGGACCCGCTGGCCACCGAAACCTCCGAGTTCTGGCGCAACGCCGGGCCGTTCAACGATGTCGACACGGCCAACATCCAGACCGAGGTGATCCGCCTGCCCACCACCTGCTTCGCCGAGGAGGATGGCTCGCTGGTCAACAGCAGCCGCTGGCTGCAATGGCACTGGAAAGGCGCCGACGGCCCGGGCGAAACCCGCACCGACGTGCAGATCATGAGCGAGCTGTTCCTGCGCCTGCGCCAGCGTTACCAGGCCGAGGGCGGGGCCTACCCGGACCCGCTGATGAACATCAGCTGGCCGTACAAGATCCCCGATGAGCCTTCGCCCGAAGAGCTGGCCAAGGAAATGAACGGCTGGGCCGTGTCCGACCTCAGCGACGCCACCGGTGTGGTGCTCAAGAGCGGGCAGCAGCTGTCGGGCTTCGCCCAGCTCAAGGACGACGGCAGCACGGCTTCTGGCTGCTGGATCTTCGCCGGCTGCTGGACCGAGCAGGGCAACCAGATGGCGCGCCGTGACAACAGCGACCCGTTCGGCATGCACCAGGTGCAGAACTGGGCCTGGGCCTGGCCGGCCAACCGCCGCATCCTCTACAACCGCGCCTCCAGCGACACGCAAGGCAAGCCATGGGACCCGGAGAAAAAGCGCCTGGTGTGGTGGAACGGCAAAACCTGGACCGGCACCGACGTGCCCGACTTCAAGGTCGACTCGCCGCCGGACGCGGGGATGAACCCGTTCATCATGAACCCCGAGGGCGTGGCGCGGTTCTTTGCCATCGACAAGATGGCCGAAGGCCCGTTCCCCGAGCACTACGAGCCGTTCGAGACGCCCATCGGCATCAACCCGCTGCACCCGCAGAACAAGAAGGCCACCAGCAACCCGGCCGGGCGGATCTTCGATTCGGTGTGGGACACCCTCGGCACGCACGACGAGTTCCCCTACGCGGCGACCACCTACCGGCTGACCGAGCACTTCCACTTCTGGAGCAAGCACTGCCGCCTCAACGCCATCGCCCAGCCCGAGCAGTTCGTCGAGATCGGCGAGGTGCTGGCCAACGA